>JAUCGK010000108.1 GCA_030378085.1 Candidatus Parabeggiatoa sp. HSG14 | reverse complement strand
CAAACATCATTTGACACTTTGCTTTAATTTTTCTATTTTGGGACTTCCCCCTGTGTACGGGGGGTTAGGGGGGTGTCCTCAATTTTGCACTCCAGTTTGAAAGCTATCTGCGTAACATCAGTTAAATCAAAACGTTTTTTTAAACCCATTTTTTAAAGGTGAGCATTTTAATTTTATATTTTGAGATATAGATTGTTTTTCAAAGGTTTATATCCTTTTTAAGGAGGCTGAGTAGTTACCAACTTATCTGAATTGAATCAAATAATTCAAACTCCCGTCTTAAAATTTATGGTTATCCCTATACATTTTTGTTCCTTAAAAATCCAATAATTTTTAAAAATCGGATTTTTTTACCAAACAAAAAAACAAAATTTTTCTGGATGACTCAATTTTTTTTCATTTAAAAATAATGCCTGTAAAAAATATCAGTATACCTGTTACTCATCAAGGTTTATTTGAGTTTACTCAAGAAGTCGTCTCTGTTGTCAATGAAACAGGTGTTCAAGAAGGGTTGTGTGTACTTTTTGTTCAACATACGTCAGCCAGTTTAATCATTCAAGAAAATGCGGATTCTTCTGCCAAAAAAGATTTAGAACGCTGGTTAAATCGCTTAGTTCCAGAAGGAGATTCATTATACACTCATAGGCTTGAAGGGGCTGATGACATGCCCGCCCATATTAAATCAGCGTTAACCACAACAAACTTAGCTATTCCTATTCAAAATGGACAATTAGCATTAGGTACATGGCAAGGTATTTATTTGTGGGAACACCGTCGTCATGGTGGACAGCGTTCCATTGTTATTTATGTAGGTAATGGGTAATAGACACGATGCTTAATTTTTAAAGTGATAATGGATTTAGCGGTGACATATCCACAAAATTTAAGTCAATTTAAGATTAGAGTTTTTGCACAAAAAAATTTTAAATTCAAAATTATAGATAATTTCTCGTGTATTGTTTTTATTCGTGTCACTATGTTGTGTACAACGTCATAGCATACATTCCCAACTATAGTTTTTCACATAAATAACTTCACAAAACCTGCCAGGTTTCCAAAACCTGGCAGGTTTGAGCAAGAAATTATTTTTCTGAAAATGGCAACGATAAATCGTTCCATGTATAAAGCAGCAAAACTATCAAGTAAGAAAGTCCCGTATTTTCTAGGTTTTGTTTTTTGCTGATGATAACATCTATAAAGAGTGAGAAAATATCTTTAGATTTTATAGAATAATCAAAACACCTTTTACTAATTACCAATCTCCAATTCATAATTATTAATTTCTAAATTCCAAAATAACTAAAATGTGGTTTAAAAATTTACATATTTTTCGCTTTTTGCATCCTGTGACAACGTCAGCCGAGGATTTACATGAACAACTCACCAAAGCCATTTTTCAGCCTTGTGGCAAAATGGATATGGAAAGTATGGGGTGGGTGCCTCCATTAGGGCGTGACAGTGAATCTTTAGTACATGCCGCTAATAAATGTATCATTTTCAGTGCACGTAAAGAGGAAAAAATTCTACCTCCTTCTGTGGTACGTGAGTTTGTCAATGACAAAGTTGAGGAAATTGAAACTCAACAAATGCGTAGAGTACGCAAACGTGAAAAGGACGAAATTCGTGAGGAAGTGCTTCATGACTTAGTACCACGAGCATTTACTCGATCCACTTATTTGTTTGCCTATATTGATATTACGCACGGTTGGCTACTCGTTGATACGCCAAGTCGTAAAAAAGCAGAAGAATTGGTTACTTTTTTGCGTACTACCATAGGTAGTCTACCGGTAGTTCCTCCCCAAATTCAACAATCCCCTGCCCGGATAATGACACAATGGCTTATTAAAGAAAATGATTGTCCAATTGATTTGGATTTGGCTGATGCTTGTGTCTTAACGGATCAAGAAGGTGCTGTGGTGAATTGTAAACGTCAAGATTTATTAGCAGAAGAAATCCAAGGACATTTAGACGCTGGAAAATTAGTCACTCGTTTAGCATTAGAGTGGAATGATCGCTTAGGCTTAATTCTTGACGATGAATTGGTTATTAGGCGTTTGCATCTTTTAGATTTGATACAAGCACAACTTAATGACGCTAATACCGAAACTCCTGCACAACGTTTTGATGCCGAATTTGCGATTATGACAGGAGAACTTGCTTCGCTCATTAAAAGGTTGTTTGAAGTTTTTGGAGGTGAAAATGAAGAAGCTTACGCCAAAATGCGTTAGGAATGTGCATGAAATAATATGGTTGCCCCTACGTAACGTCATGATTTGTAAGGGTAATCCCTTGTGGTTACCCTAAGATTGACGAAGTTATTTCATGCACGTTCCTTAATTAAAAATACTGTGAAAAACCTCAAGTTTCTCTGAGTAAGGTGATTATTTAGTAAAAATTTATACATTGTATAACTTACTGATAAGGGGTAAAAAAATTTATCCAAAATAGTTGATTTTGATATTTTGTATTGTATAATAATTAAATAAAACTTAACAAGACTGGAGTCCAAACCTTCAGATTTGGAACGCCCAAACCTAAAGGTTTCGAGGTAAAAGTTTGCTCCGCAAACTTTTGCCTTGAAAGGACTCCATGTTACCCTTTGACTTTTTTGAATCATACCGGATTTCTTAAAGCGAGTAATGTTAAAAAACTTTTATTGATCTACTTATCATGAGACTGAAGTAGTTACAAAAAAAATTAACAAAGGAATAAAAAATGAACTTGAAGAGAACAAGAAATGCTAATAAGAAAATCCCTTCAATAACTGGACTAAGTGTTAGAAATACCAATGTACGGGCTGGCGTTGACTTAAGTGAGATTAAAAATACGTTTGGTAACGCAGTAGACTGGACAGAAAATGCGTGGAATGATGCAGCAAACTGGACAGGTGGGCAAATGTCCAATGTTAAAAACAAAGTAAATTCATTGTTGGCTGGGTAATGAGTTAAGGAGTGAGTTAAATATTATTGTTATCTTTGATTACGTTTAACCACAAATGAAGAAATGGCGTTCCCGTATCTTAGCGAGAACGCCATTTTTTATTATCAATCCGTTCTCTTTAAAATCCAACAAATCATGCAAATTAAAAATCCTAAAAAATTACTCCTCGTTTGAATATATGCTTTTAAAAGTATCAAATCATGATAATAAATGGATGCGCCATGCCTTACGTTTAGCAAAATTTGCAGCGGATCGAGGTGAGATTCCTGTGGGTACTGTAATAGTACAAGGGGATCATTGTATTGCTGAAGGTTGGAATCAATCTATTATCAATAATGACCCTACTGCTCATGCTGAAATTGTAGCTTTACGTAAGGCAGCACAACATTTAAACAATTACCGTTTAGTAGATACGACTTTATATGTTACACTTGAGCCATGTATAATGTGTGCAGGAGCAATTATCCAAGCACGAGTTAAACGTGTAGTATTTGGGGCTTATGATCTAAAAGCGGGAGCAGCCGGTAGTCGTTTTGATATTTTAAGAGATACTCGTCATAATCATTTGGTAGAATGTGTCAGTGGACTATTGGCAGATGAATGTAGAGAGTATTTAACAAATTTTTTTAAAACATTGCGTAAAAACCAATTCTGAATCAAAGATAAAATACGCATTTTTACTTATTCACTTAGTTTATAATTTTACCAATTACCAATTATCATTTTAAAAAGGAAATATTGTGGCTTACGAGACTGAAGAAGAACAAGTTGAAGCGATAAAAAAGTGGTGGAAAGACAATGGTATGTCAGTGATCGGCGGTTTTGCGATAGGATTGGCACTCTTATTTGGCTGGCGTTACTGGCAAACTTACACCGAACAACAAGCACAGATGGCTTCTAACATTTATGAGCAAGTCATATTTACCTTGGAAAAAGAGGAGACTAAAAAAGCACAAGATATTGCGGGTAAGTTGTTGTCTGATCATAGCGATAGTCCTTATGCAATACTCGCCGCCTTGAATTTAGCACGTCAGGATTTGGATAATGGTGACTTGGATGGTACTCATGTTCGTTTACAGTGGGTGATAGATCAAAAAAGCAATTTAGTCGAATTAACTCATATTGCTCGTTTACGTAAAGCAAGGTTATTTTTGTCACAGAAAAAAATGGCTGAAGCAAAGAGCTTGATTGAAGGAATTGATGTTGGTCAATTTAAAGGGACTTATGCCGAATTGCAAGGTGATATTGCTATTGCACAAGGGCAAACTGATGTTGCTCGCAAGGCTTATACTGAAGCTTTAACAAGTGAAGATTTTTCACCTGAACATCGTGAATGGGTACAAATAAAATTAGACAATTTGGGTATGATAATTGATCCACCTATTGAGATTCGTGCGCCTGAATCTGCCACTGGTAATCCAAATACCGCGCAAGATAATACGCTCACAATAGATTCTGAGCCGTTATCAGTGGCTGCGAATCCCAGTACAATCACACAAGACAATGCTTTAACTATCCCTGTAGAATCAACGATAATGCCATTTTCTACCCCCTCAACAGTGATACAAAATAAGATTTTAACGATTCCCGTAGAATCAGCCTCAGTGCCATTATCTGCAAAGGAATCCACAACAGAAAAAACATCGGTTCCTGAATCTACTGAGAAATAAGAATTATGCTAACGCGCTTATTATTACTTTGTATTGTAGGATTAGGTGGTTGTGCGGGCAGTGCCGATAATACAGAACCACCTGCGCCTTTGGTTAATTTTAAGTCCACTCTCACTTTAAAAACATTATGGACAGCTTATGCGGGTGGCGGTACAGGTGATGGTTATTTTAAACTCGCACCAGTCTTTTATAATGATGAAATATTTACAGCCTCGAAAGAAGGTCATCTCAGAGCTTTTAATTTTAAAGATGGCAAACAAAAATGGGGACAAAAAATAGATGTGCCGATTTCTAGCGGCCCCGGCATAGGTGAAGGCCTCGTTTTGGTGGGTACTCAAAAGGGCGATGTTGTGGCATTTTCTGACACTGATGGTACAGAACAATGGCGGGCGCAAGTATCTAGTGAAATTTTGGCAAAACCGATTATCAATCAAGGTATTGTGGTAGTACGTACTGGAGATGGAAAATTATTTGGTCTTGATAGCAAAACGGGAGAACATTTATGGATATATGAACGTAGTCGCCTTCCTTTACTGAGTTTGCGCGGTACGAGTACACCCATAGTAGGGCAAGAATCAATTCTTGCAGGATTTGACAATGGCAAAATAGCGCTCTTAGAACTAGATACAGGCAAAGTTATCTGGGAAGCAGCAGTAGCAATATCGCGTGGGCGTAGTGAATTGGAACGTATGGTTGATATTGATGCTGATCCTTTATTAATAGGTAACATGGTTTATGTGACAAGTTATCAAGGACGTACCGTTGCTATCGATCTTACCAAAGGTAAATTGTTATGGGAACGTGAAATTTCTTCTTATACAGGATTAGATGCAGACATTGATTATCTCTATGTGAGTGATACTAAAAGTCATATTTGGGCACTTGATCGTTATTCTGGAGAAGATTGGTGGAAACAAGAAAAACTTCAAGCCCGTTTTGTGACTGCCCCTGTTAGTATTGGTGATTATGTGGTTGTTGGCGATATAGAGGGATATTTGCATTGGTTGCATCGGGAAGACGGACAATTTATTGGGCGGTATCGTATAGGTAAAGCAAGTATCACAGTACCACCATTGGTGGTGAACGATATCTTAATTGCTTTTAATAGTAAGGGTGATATTGTGGCATTACGTTCTGAGTAATTTACATTTGACTTCACAAAAAACCTGCCAGGTTTCCAAAACCTGGCAGGTTTGATCGAGAAATTATTTTTCTGAACATCTATATTAAGCATGGTTTAAAAAAGGCAATAAATAAGGTAACATGGACTCCTGTGTCCCTATAATATATTGCAAATACATTTGATTTTTTATAAAGATTAATCTAAACTCAAACAACAATATCACTGATTGTAACAGATTTTGGGCCCCCCCCCGTACACGGGTGGAACCAAACATCATTAGACACTTTGATTTTTCTATTTTGGGACTTCCCCCTGTGTACGGGGGGTTAGGGGGGTGTCCCCAAAATTCGTTATAATCAGCAATATCACTCTAATGGAGAAATATTATTATGTGGTTAGTGTTGGAACTTATTTTATTGTTTTTTATAGTCTTTTGGGGATTAAGCCTCTTGAAAGATCGTATGAATGATATCGGCTCCACAATTATAAAAGGGGGAGTTATTATTGGGTTAACGGGTGTTATCATCGTTGTGGCAGCCGCACTGATTGAATGGCATGGTAAAAATGAAAAGAAAAATGAAACAACACCCTCAGAAAATAAAGTTATCTCTTTCCTACAAGAAATGAATCCAGAATTAAATAAAAAAGTGATTAAAATAGGGAAAGAAATTACCTTGGCTGATAAAAAGATCCAACAATTGCAAAACTTGAAAAAAGAATTTCCAAACCAAAGTTTAATGATTAATCAAAAAATCAATCAGTGGCAAACTTTGCAATCTCAATTACAACAAGTATCAGACAATATCCATCAAGAAGTAGAGAAAGCCTATGTCACCTATAAAATTGCTGAAATACAAGGCAAAGAAAAATTTAGTATTATTTCAATAGAACTCTTAAAAGAAGCTAATTTGGCACTCGCCAATGCCGAGTTAACAAAAACAACGATAGAAGCACAGATTAATGAATAAAATAATTTTATTAGTATTACCCATTGTCATTTTATTAGCACAGATGGGATGCAACGAGGGAAGCCAAAAAAGAGTAGAAGTTGTTGATACCCGTAGCAGAGTTTATGCTTTTCTCACAGACATGAATCCTGAACTCCATCAAGCTATGTCTAAAATGGAAGAAGAAATTGCACTTGCAAATAAGAAAATTCAACAATTGTATGAATTAAAGGAAATGTTTCCTGATCAACGTAATATGATTAATAAGTCACTTAAACAGTGGCAAGTACTTCGTAAAGATTTAGGTTTTACATCGAAAAATATCTATGTTAAAATGGAGGCTGCTTATGTAGCATATAAAATTGATGAAATACAGGGACAGAAGAAATTTAGTGTTCTTTCACAAGAACTCTTAAAAGAGGCTAATCTAGTATTAGATAATGCCGAAACAACGAAATCTCTAATAGAGGAAGAACTTTATGATAAATAAGATGAAATTTGTACCATTATTCCTTCTTTTCTTATTCGCTCCCCTTGGATGCGGTGAAGAAGGTGCGGCATCTATTGATGTCCTCAAAAATCGCATCACCAGTCACGTTCAAAACATGATTGGCAAAGGTGATATTGCTATCCAAAAGTACGAAAACAAGATAAGAGATGTCAGAGACAATCTTATCAAAGTAAAAGTGTCAAAAAAGACATTTGAACAGAAGCTAGAAAGGAAGAAAACCTCGCTGGCTTCCATGGAAAAATCTGGTACTTCTCCTGAAAAAATTGCCCTCGTGACAAATACCGTGCAGGACATGGAAAATTTTCTCCAACAGATTCAAACAGCGGAAACAAAACTGGAAGGTTCCCTCAAGAAGTTGGTTGAAAATCTTGACTTGGTGAAAATCAAAGTAGCTGCTTTAGAAGCAAAACGAGATATGCTTGATGCGATGCGTGGCATTCAAGATTACACCAGTATTGGAGAAAATATCGACGATCTTGGCGGCAATATTGACAATACCATTGAAGAAATGCAAAAAGAAGTTTATGCAATTGAAGCCGAAATCGAAATCGAAAATCTCTTAACTCAAGTAAAAGAGTTATAATCCCCTAGCAATTTTTTAAATTCCCCTTAGGAATGAGGATTCAATAAAATACGAAAGTTGAAACCTGACAGGTTTTTAAAACCTGTCAGGTTTAGCACCAAAATTTTGTAAATTATTAAATCTTCATTCCTTACCAAGAAAGTAAGGGGAATGTTTAATTTAGAAAAGAAACTTACAATATCCTCATTAAAAAACTCATCCTGAAAATCCTTAAATCCTCTGATAATCCTGATTCAGACTATTTACTTAACCATTGCTTATAATCCTCCCACCCCACAAACTTAAACCACCCATCCACATTTTGGGCTTGTTTGAACTGTTCAACATCTTACCGTGCCTGAAGACACTTACCAAAATTTTTACTTCCTTTGTATTTTGTATAAAGAATTATTCAAGAAAATCACATCAAATATTTTGTTTACAATATTGATGAGGAACTGATGTTACGCACTGTACTTCCAAAAGTGAATACTTTCGTTTCAAATTTATTTTGCAGGAGTGCAAAATTTATTTTGCGATAGGTTGTACTCTCAATTTGGCAAAATGAATTTGAAACGAAAGTTTGGGAGCTATCTGCGTAACTTCAGTGAGAAAAATATTTTAAAAATGGTAAATTTAGGAAGATGTACGAAATAAAATTGACAACTAAACCTGACAGGTTTTTAAAACCTGTCAGGTTTGACTCAACAGTTGGGTAAGTTACTGATGTTACGCACAGTGTTTCTATTTTTTAAAAGATTGATGATTATTAAGCGAGAGACGCAAGCATTGCGTCTCTACCAAATTCCATCAATCAATATGTAGAGACGCGATGCTCGCGTTTAACTCTTGGATTTCACAGTCACAATAAAAACTTGATAGTCGAGTGACATGAGTTTTTAATACAAAAAAATTGAATCTTAATGAATCCCTCATGCAATTTTTACAACAATATCAATTAGTAATGGTCATGAAATAAAATCCCTATATTTGACATAAATATTTTAGGAATTAGGATTTAATTATATCCCAAACTATGAGTTCAATCAGGAATAGCAACCAATCCTTAGATTGTTGACAATCCCGTTGGAAACACTTTATTAGCCAGCCGTTATGCTTTAGAGTGATTTACCCTCAGTTGAACGACTTATCGCTTTAGCACTGGCGAATAGCAATCATAAAATAATAACAACCACTCAATTAGATTCTATATTAAGGAATAGTGGTGTACAGGTAATGATTGAAGAATTGGAAAAAACACCACGTCTCTTACAAAAGTGGGATTTGATTGAATCATCAATAGAGGGTGGTTATCATTTTAACGTTGAATTATTACGCCATGGGATATGAAAAGTATAAACCGCTTAATAAAGTCCAAGCAAAATTAGAACGCTTTGAACCCATCGCTGAAAATCTTTATCAAGCCAGTTTGGGAATATACCGCAATGGACAAATAGAACAAGCATTTCTCATAGCACGTCAAGCAGTAGAGAATAATCCTAATCATCTGCCTGCTAATCAATTGTTAGCAGAGATTTTGATTAAGAAAAAACAGTTCAATGAAGCTCGCAAACAATTAGAACAGTTATACAAATCTTGGCCTTCTGAAGCTCGTCTTCAACTTATTCAAGTTTTGTTAATCTTAGCACAAAACAGTAATAACGAAAATGAGCAGCTCCAATTATACGATAGAATATTAGAACTCGAACGTGATCATCCACATCCAGAAGCCAAAAAAGGAAGAAAGGAAATTTGGCAAAAACGAGGTAATCATGCTTATGAACATGGTGATTTGGAAACAGCATTAGAAGCTTATAAAAAAGCAGAAATTCATGATAAAGTCGTTGAAATTGAAACAAAAATACGAACCCAAATTCTATTTCCTAAATGGTATCTACAAGCGCAAACCGCTTTACAAGAAGGTAATACAAAAAAAGCACAAACGCTTTTTGCGAAAATAATTGCTATTAATCCCAAATATGAGGAAGTGAGTCGGTATTTACATGTTGCTGTCACAAATGTTGACTCAAAGGAATTGACAAATTCTAACCAAAGCCTGGCTGAATATAAGCAAAAATTGGAAGAATCTAACCAAAAATTGAAAAAGTCTAACCAAAAATGGCTATTTATGTTTACTATCATGATAATTTTTTCGGTCGTTATAACTAATATCTTGTTTTTACGTGAAACACGTATAATTCCACTTGAAACACAACAACTTGAAAAACGTGGTAGATTTCAAAAAGAATTGTTAATAACAAAACAACATATTGAAAAGCTGGATAGAATCATTGTAAAACAACTTCAATCAGATAAAAAACAATTTTCCGAAAAGTATCCAAAATTTCAGTCATTTTTACATGTTGTTGTCGTTGAAATTTATAATGAAAGCCAAAAGCAGGCAGCCTTACAAAAAGTAGAAAATATCAGTGCTTATTCTAATATAGGTGCTGGAATGTTTTCTACTTCAGATAAAAAATGGTTAGTTAATGTAGGTGGTTTTTTTTATTCATTTGCAGATGCCAATATATTCAAAAAGAAGATTAAACAACGTGAAAAAAACGCTTATATTCATACGATAGATATGAATATCATTGATAACATTATACAAAAACCAAATAACATAGCACCAGATAAAGATATATTTATACTAAAATCTTTTCAAAGTGGCCATTTTGTCGTTGTTATTGAAACTTATGCTTCAAGGGAATACAAATTAGCTCAAAGAAAAGTTGAACAGCTTAAAGCAAATCCAAAGCTAAGAACTTTAAGGATAAGCAGATATAAAGCGAGGAATGGTAAATGGAGAGTTTATATAGGCAGTTTTTCAAAGAGTTTTGCCTATACTTTTAAAAATTGGGCTATTAAACAAAAAATAATAAGAAAAGATGCTTATGTGATTAGGCAATAATTAAAAAATAAGGTGGATGTGGGTGTAGTTCTTTATATGCCGATAAATTGAGTGATTTTTTATCTTGTAACTCATTGATTATAAGCAATCCCACTCCCCAGTGCCGAAAATAAAGGGGGTTTAAAAATAATTAAAATTATGCGTTTACTTGTTATTGAAGACGATCCAGAAGTCGGTGCTTATCTCGTCAAAGGATTAAAAGAAAGTGGCTATACGGTAGATCATAGTACTGATGGGAAAGATGGCCTTTTTATGGCTACTACTGAAAATTACGATGTGATACTCGTTGATCGTATGCTCCCTAATGTTGATGGATTGACTATTATTAAAACGCTTCGTGCTACTAATAATAAAACGCCCGTGTTGATTTTGAGTGCTTTAGCGCAAGTAGATGATCGTGTCAAAGGTTTACGTGCGGGGGGAGATGATTATTTAACAAAACCTTTTGCGTTCAGCGAACTTTTAGCACGATTGGAAGCTTTGTTACGCCGTGTTCATCAAACTGCAGAAACAGAAACCCATTTTCGAGTGGGCGATCTAGAAATGGATTTACTGGCTCATGCTATTAAGCGGGGAGATAAAGTGGTTGATTTACAACCGCGTGAATTTCGTTTATTAGAATATTTAATGCGCCATGCTGATCAAGTTGTAACACGTACCATGTTATTAGAAAATGTTTGGGATTATCACTTTGATCCACAAACGAATGTGATTGATGTCCACATCAGTCGTTTGCGTCGCAAGATTGACAAAGATTTTTCCAAACAGTTATTACACACCGTTCGTGGTGTAGGTTATATTCTTCGTGAAGCCGATTAAGCTATTATACACTTCCACTTTTCATCTTGCTTTGGTTTATATGGTGCTATTTGCCAGTTCTGTATTACTCCTTTTGGGGTTTATTTATTGGGCAACGGCAGGATACATGGCGCGGCAAACCGATGCGACGATTGAAGCAGAAATTACAGGATTAGCTGAACAATATCGGCGGCGAGGTTTGCAAGGATTAGTCATAGTAATTACTGAGCGTATGGCACGTAATCCCAATGGTGCTTCTATTTATTTATTTGCTGCTTCGGATTACAGCCCATTAGCAGGAAATCTCAGTCATTGGCCCCAGGCGACCAAAACTGACGATGGTTGGCTGAATTTTCACCTCAAAAAAAACCTATTAGATGGTAAATCTCATCCCGCACGAGCGAGGCCTTTTTTGTTGCGGGGTGGATTACATTTATTGGTAGGGAGGGATATTTACGAACTCAAAGAAATACAAGAACTTATTTTAAGTGCTTTAAGTTGGGGATTGGCAATTACCTTGTGTTTGGCACTGATTGGTGGATTGATGATGAGTTGGAGCATGGTACATCGCCTTGAAATCATTAATCAAACCAGTCGCCAAATAATTATGACTGGTGATCTCTCCCGCCGGATTCCCACCAGAGGAACCGGTGATGATTTTGATCAACTCGTTGACAACCTCAATACTATGTTAGTTCAAATTGAAGAACTAATGGTAGGCGTTCAACAGATATCTGACAATATCGCCCATGATTTAAGGACACCGCTGACACGGCTACGAAACAGATTAGAACAAATGCGGTGGCAAAAACCAAACATTGATCAATACCATATACAAATTGAACAAAGCATTACCGAAGCCGATCAGTTACTTTTAACTTTCAATGCCCTGTTACGAATCGCTAGAATTGAATCTGGCTCCCACAATAGCCTTCAAGCATCAGTTGATTTGGAAATATTAGTGCGTGATGCTTCAGAATTGTATGAAGCTTTAGCAGAAGAAAAACAACAGTTGATTACAATTGATTTAGAAACTTGCCCACAAATCCAAGGAGATCGTGACTTACTTTTTCAAGCTTTGGCTAACTTACTAGATAATGCCGTGAAATATACGCCAGAAGGTGGCAACATTAATATCACCTTACAACATCGCCATCCTAAGATAGAAATCATAGTCGCAGACACGGGAACAGGCATTCCATTAGAAGTACGAGAAAAAGTCTTACAACGATTTTACCGATTAGAAACAAGTCGCAGTACACCCGGTAACGGGCTTGGATTAAGCCTAGTTGCCGCAGTTACCAAACTACACCATGCTCAAATTAAATTAGAAAACAATACACCAACAGGCTTGCGAGTAATTTTAGTATTTTCATTAAACAGCTAACTCAAAAATAGTATTTCTCGTTCCAACACTCTGTTCTCATCTTATACCTAAGTTTTTAACTCATTGTTTAAAAATGACGATAAAAAGGTAACATGGAATCCAAACCTTTAGGTTTGGAAAGCCCAAACCTGAAGGTTTGGACTCCTTACATTAAACCATCTCCCCCTTATATAAGGATAGATTATGACATTAGATGCCAAAATACCAAATGGTTTCCTTGCAGAAAAATGGACACAACATCAATTCAATTTAAAACTTATTAATCCAGCCAACAAAAGAAAATATGATATTATTGTTGTTGGTACAGGCTTAGCGGGTGCTTCGGCTGCTGCAACATTGGCAGAATTAGGCTATAACGTCAAAGTCTTTTGTTTTCAAGACAGTGCCAGAAGAGCGCACAGTGTCGCTGCTCAAGGCGGAATCAATGCTGCGAAAAACTATCAAAATGATGGCGATAGCATTTTCCGTTTATTCTACGACACCATCAAAGGCGGTGACTTTCGCGCACGAGAAGCCGATGTTTACCGTCTTGCCGAAATCAGCAATAACATTATTGATCAAGCCGTTGCCCAAGGGGTTCCTTTTGCCCGTGAATATGGTGGATTATTAGATAACCATTCTTTTGGCGGTGCTCAAGTCTCACGGACGTTTTATGCCAAAGGGCAAACAGGGCAACAATTACTTATTGGCACCTACAGTGCTTTAAGCCGTCAAATCGCCAACGGCAAAGTCAAGATGTTTCCACGCACTGAAATGCTGGAAGTAGTCACTATTGATGGTAAAGCGCGTGGTATTGTTACCCGTAATCTAGTCACTGGTGCGATAGAATCGCACAATGCCCATGCTGTTTTACTCGGCACTGGTGGTTATGGCAATATCTATTTTCTGTCGACTAATTGTATGGGCGCAAATGTCACAGCTGCTTGGCAAGCGCATAAAAAAGGCGCGTTTTTCGCCAACCCCAGTTTCACTCAAATCCACCCAACTTGTATTCCCGTTCATGACAGGCATCAATCCAAACTCACTTTAATGTCAGAATCCTTGCGAAATGATGGGAGAGTTTGGGTGCCAAAAAACAGGGAGGATAAACGTCATCCTAATGATATTCCAGAAAATGAGAGAGATTACTTTTTAGAGAGGAAATACCCTTCTTTTGGTAACTTAGTACCTAGAGATGTTGCTTCTCGTAGCGTGAAACAAGTCTGCGATCAAGGATATGGGGTTGGACAAACGGGTTTAGCCGTTTATCTGGATTTTGGCAAGGCTATTAAAAGACGTGGCATGGATGCCATTAAACATAGCTATGGTAACTTGTTTCAAATCTATGAAAAAATCACCAATGAAAATGCTTATGAAATGCCAATGAAAATCTATCCCGCCGTGCATTATACAATGGGTGGACTTTGGGTAGATTATAATTTAATGACAACGGTTCCAGGCTTATATGCACTTGGTGAAGCCAACTTTTCTGATCATGGTGGTAATCGGTTGGGAGCCAGCGGTTTAATGCAAGCCCTTGCCGACGGTTATTTTATTTTGCCACGTACCATCGCTGATTACTTGGCAACACTCCCTTATGACAAAATTTCTACTGAGCATTCCGCTTTTAAAGAAGCTGAAGACAATGCCAAAAATCGGATTAATCAACTATTGGCATTGAAAGGTAATAAAACAGTTGATGAATTTCACAAAGAACTAGGATTGATTATGTGGAATCACTGTGGCATGTCACGTTCTGAAGCAAGTTTAAAAACCGCAAAAGAAAAAATCAAAGTGCTTGAAGAAGAGTTTTGGGAGAACCTCAGTATGGTTGGTAGCAACGAAGAACTCAATCAAACCTTAGAAAAGGCTTTACGTGTTGCGGACTTTTTGGAAATGAGTCAATTAATGGTAACAGATGCCAGCCACCGCAAAGAATCCTGTGGCAGCCACTTTCGGGAAGAATCACAAACCGAAGAAGGCGAAGCCAAACGCGATGACGAAAACTTTACTTACGTTGCTGCATGGGAATACCAAGGTAAAAACAAATCCGAAGTACTTCATAAAGAAGCACTGACATTTGAAAATGTCAAACTCACACAACGGAGTTATAAATAACTCGTCGGAGTCCAAAATTTATTTTGGAAAAGCCCAAACTAAAGTTTGGACTCCATTACCATAGAAATAAAACAAGAGCTTATGAAAATACATCTAAAAATTTGGCGACAAAAAAATAGCGAAACGCCAGGAAAAATGGTGGATTACACACTTGATGAAATTAGCCCAGAAATTTCTTTTCTTGAAATGCTGGATATTTTGAACGAAGATTTGCTGAAAAAAGGTGAAGAGCCTGTCGCATTCGATCATGATTGTCGGGAAGGAATTTGTGGGATGTGTAGTTTATACATCAATGGCAGATCACACGGAACCGAACAAGGAATTACTGCATGTCAACTGCATTTACGTTCTTTCAAAGAGGATGATACCATTTATGTAGAACCTTGGCGTGCTCAACCTTTTCCTGTCATTAAAGATTTAATTGTTGACAGATCCGCTTTCGATAGAATCATCCAAGCAGGTGGCTATATCTCTGTGAATACCGGTTCTGCTCCCGATGCGAATGCCATTCCCATTTCAAGAGAAGTTGCCAAAGAAGCCTTTGAAGCCGCAGACTGTATTGGTTGTGGTGCTTGTGTTGCCGCCTGCAAAAATGCATCTGCTATGCTCTTTGTTGCTGCCAAAGTATCACACTTGGCTTTATTACCACAAGGGCAAGTAGAAAAACAATCAAGAGTTGAAAAAATGGTTGCCCAAATGGATAAAGAAGGCTTTGGAGCTTGTACAAATACCGGAGCTTGTTCTTATGAATGTCCAAAAAACATTTCACTCAGCCACATCGCCCGTCTTAACCGAGAATATCTTACCGCGAAATTAGCTTCCAAACACTTATCATAAATAGGGGATTTTGACAACATCATCGGATATTTTTAACTTAGCGTATCCACCAACTCTCAATTTTATTAAGGAATGAGGATTTAATAATTTGCAAAATTTTGGTGCTAAACTTGACAGGTTTTAAAAACCTGTCAGGTTTCAACTTTCGTATTTTATTGAATCTTCATTCTTAAAGGAATTTAAACAATGCTCCCTAACCCAAAATACGAATACCAAGCCGGTGGCAGTCTCCTCGCAACTGCGCCCTCTTATATCAAACGCCAAGCCGATGACGATTTTTATCAAGGCTTAAAACAAAGCGAATTTTGTTACGTCCTCAATGCCCGACAAATGGGTAAATCCAGTTTGCGCGTCCGCACGATTGAACGCTTACGCGCAGAAGGCATCGCCTGTGCCACTATCGACATCACTGAAATTGGCACGAAAGAGGTAACCCTTGAACAATGGTATGCCGGCTTGATTGATATTATTGCCGAAACGATTGGGCTAACGGATTTTGATACCGATAGTTGGTGGGATAGCCATCAATTACTCTCCCC
>JAUCGK010000107.1 GCA_030378085.1 Candidatus Parabeggiatoa sp. HSG14 | reverse complement strand
TTCTAATTCTTTTTTAAAGGCAGAATATGGTTCTCCTTTAAGAAAGTACTTACTTAACAATTCTAGTTTGCTTGAAATAATTAATGTCGAAGATGCTCAGATTTTTTCTGATGCTGTTGTTAATTCTTCGATTTTATCATTAAGGAAGAATACAGATAGAGAAAATGAATGCCTAATTGTAAATAAGAAGTATGAGTTAGTGATGGATTTTTGGTCTTACATTGAAAGTAATAAATTCTACTATGAACAAAATGATTTTGATGAATTACCATGGAATTTAATTAAACCAGAAATTCTCAAATTAAGAAATAAAATAAAAGGTAACAATTCAACTCTTGATGAGCTAGAAACAAAAATTAGACTTGGTTTAGCAACTGGTTCTAATGAAGCCTTTATTATTACAGAGAAACAAAAAAAAGTATTAATAGAGAAAGATGCAAATAGCACTGACTTAATTATGCCAATGCTTAGGGGAAAAGATATTGAACGGTATTACTATAATTTACCTCCTCTTTATCTATTACTTACCAAAAATGGAATTGATGTTAAAAAGAATTATCCAGCTATATACGATCACTTAGATTCATTTGGCGATAGATTTAAAAGTAGAGGCGCAAAAGGTCAGCATTGGACTAATCTCAGAGCATGCTCGTTTTTTGATGATTTTAAGAAAGATAAAATAGTTTGGATTGAGTTAACAGATAAAGGGAGGTTTAGTAAATGTAAAGATGAAATTTATCTACTAAATAGTGCCTATTTCCTTTTGCCACCTAAAGACTTTGAAATTGGTTATTTACTTACGTTGTTAAATTCCAAACTAATTAAATTTTATTTAAAACAAATTGCAAATACAAGTGGTGTTGGTACTACTAGATGGATAAATATATATGTAAAGGAGTTTCCAATATATAAAGCAAGTATTAAAAAACAATTATTATTAGATAAGCTCGAAAGTATTATCTCCAAAAAGTTATTAATTCTTAATTCAGTAAGCAATTCTTTTAGTAAATATGTTCAATCACAAATTAGTATTGACAAGTTAAGCAGAAAACTCCAAAACTGGTACGAGTTGGAATTTGGGGATTTTATAAAGGAACTCAACAAAGCAATAAAAAAGTCAAAAGGAACTAAACTTTCCAAATCTGATGAAATGGAATGGATGGAGCTTTTTGAAGATAAGAAAGCACAAGCACAAGGGCTTAAAGAACAAATAAACCAAACCGACAAAGAAATAGATAAAATGGTTTATGAACTCTACGAACTCACAGCCGAAGAAATAGAAATCGTAGAAAATTCCGTTAAATAGGCATATATAGCATTTTCCGATTGGATAAAGTACAACCTCCCCTAAATCCCCTCCTTAATTAAAGAGGGGACTTGTACCTGACGCAATCGGGAAACGCTATATACTCTGAACGTTCAAGTTTTCGGATTATGAAAGTTGAAACTAGAAAAGGGGGCAGGCTCGAATTAAATCTGGTCCAAGTTTAAATGCAAAAAAATTGTTAGGAGCAGAGAAAACACAATGAAATTAAAAGTAATTATACACGAAGCTGAAGAGGGAGGTTATTGGGCTGAAGTACCTTCAATTATTGGGTGTGCTACCCAAGGTGATTCCTTTAACGAATTATTGACTAATATTTATGAAGCAGTTGAAGGTTGTTTGTCTGTAAATGTTCAAGATATTCCAATTATTCACTAATGACACATTCTTCCACCATCTCATGGTCAATTCTCATTTTACTCACCATATTCGCTTTTATATTTGGTGGGCTTGAATTGGGTAATATGACTATTGTTAGCGTTATTTTACTCAGTACCATTATCAAAAGCCAGATAGTGATAGATTACTTCATGGGTTTACATCAAGTACGCTGGCAGTGGCGAATAATATTATATGGTTGGCTACTGTTAGTAATCGCAATGATTAGTTTAGCATACTGGCTAGGATTACAATGAAAACACCTTACTATAAAACTATCGGCAATGAAGTCGAATTATTTAAACATGCTTTCCATAATCAATTACCTGTTTTAATCAAAGGGCCAACTGGTTGTGGTAAGACTCGTTTTATCACATATATGGCCGCCCAATTAGATCGTCCCCTTTACACTGTAGCTTGTCATGATGATTTAACTGCTGCTGATTTGGTTGGCAGACATCTTATTGGCAATAATTCTACTTATTGGAGCGATGGGCCATTAACCAGAGCCGTGCGAGAAGGTGCGATTTGTTATTTAGATGAAGTGGTTGAAGCTCGTAAAGATACCACTGTTATACTACATCCTTTGACCGATGATCGGCGGGTTTTACCAATTGAACGCACTAATGAGAATTTGCAAGCTCCCCCAGAATTTATGTTAGTTGTTTCCTACAATCCCGGCTATCAGAATTTGCTCAAAGGCATGAAACCGAGTACTAAACAACGTTTTGTTGGTTTGCGTTTTAACTATCCGACTCCCAACATAGAACAAGAAATTATTAGTAGTGAAACGGGTATAGATGCAGACTTAGCCAAACGTTTAGTCAATTTAACCAATGCGCTACGCCAACTAAAAGAACATGATATCGAAGAAGCAGCTTCCACTCGTCTACTGATTTATGCTGCCACTCTTATCAAACAAGGTTTTGATCCGGTAGAAGCATGTCGGGCCGCTCTCATTGAGCCTCTCAGCGATGACTTGGAAACCGTTGCAGCTTTGATGGAAATTGTTACAGCGAGTTTTGGATGATATGGAAGAACACGTAGGTAAAATCTGGCATCGTTTTATTACCAATACTGCTACCACTGGCTATCCACAAGCGAAAGTAGAACTTAGTGAGGTTAGCAAAACAGTTGGAATATTATTTCGTGCTTTAGGTGGTGAGGGTGGTTTACGCATAGAATCCACTTCAGCAACCGCCAATGAATCACGGCGTAATTGGTTACAAAAAATTGCCGGTACCAATAAACAAGTAGAATTATGTTGGCGAGATGCTGAAGCTTTACACTTGCCAACTTATGTTGACTATTTTCCAACCAAAACTCTGAACCGTGATTTATATTTATGGTTAGCTGTTCTTGCGGCTGGAAAAGTTGACTATAATCTGAATTGGTTCCAATCCAATCAACAGCTCACGCAACAAACTCTGCATAATTTTCCCGGTTTACAACCTCGCTATCAACGTTTGGTAGAAGCCGTATTGAAATTGCGACCAGATATAACTCACTTACCGCCAGAAGAAGCAGCTACTGAGCAAGCAATTCAACAAGCCTTACGTCAACCGGGTAGTGTATTAGAATTGCCTCCAGCAAAACGTCCTCATCAACCAGTACCGTTGTGGCTGCATCCATTTCCTCCAATCAGCACTAGTAATTTCGCAGTAGCAAATTATGACGAACCGGAGAATAAGCAATCCAGTAAGAATGATGTTGAGGATAAACAGCGTAAGCATGGGGAACGAACAGAGATGCCAGATGGTAAAAAAGGGCTGTTGGCATTTCGTTTAGAAAGTTTATTTACTTTAGTTGATTACACGAAAGTAGATCGTTGCACTGATGACGAACAAGATGCTGATGCTGCTAAGAATGCTCTGGAAGATATGGATACTGTTAGTGTGGCACGGGATAACAAGGCCGCCGCTACTTCACTAAAATTTGACTTAGATTTGCCGGCCCCAGAGTTTGATGATACTCCATTGGGAGAGGGAATTTTATTGCCAGAATGGGATTATAAACAACAACGGTTACTCCCTGATTATTGTTGTTTACAACCCATGTTAGCCGCTAATGCAATGCCAATGGAACTCCCAGAGCATTTGAAATACACTGCCCAACGTTTACGTCGCCAATTTGAAGCATTAATTCCTCAGCGAGTTTGGTATAAAGGCCAACCTGATGGCAGTGAAATAGATTTGGATGCTTATTTATTACATGTTGCTGAACGTCATAGCGGTAATATGAGTTCAGAACCAAATTTTTATTGTGATTTTAGAGGGGGTGATAAGGATTTAGCGTGTTTATTATTAGCCGATTTATCATTGTCTACTGATGCGTGGCTTAATAACAAAACTAGAGTAATAGAGGTTATTCGTGATAGCCTCTTTCTGTTTGCGGAGAGCTTAAATGCAACTGGTGATCAATTTGCTATGTATGGTTTTTCTTCCCGTTATCGCAATCATATACGTTTTCATACTTTAAAAACGTTTAGTCAAAATTATAATGCTAAAGTGCGTGGGCGTATTAATGAGATTAAGCCGGGTTATTATACTAGAATGGGAGCCGCTCTCCGCCATGCCAGCAATTTACTGACTCAGCAAAAAACGTCTCAATCTTTATTATTATTGCTAACAGATGGAAAACCAAATGATTTAGACCAATACGAAGGTCGTTATGGAGTAGAAGATACTCGTATGGCTTTGCATGAAGCTCGGAAACAAGGATTGCAACCGTTTTGTGTAACTATTGATGAAAAAGCGAATGATTATTTACCATATATTTTTGGGACTAATAGTCATGTAGTAATTCGTAATCCGGTTGAATTACCAAAAAAATTGCCGTATTTGTATGCACAGTTGACATCATAAACTAAAACCATAATCATATTTAGCCCAAATTTTGTAGGAGTAATTTCACTTTTAGATGCAACACATGCTTGCTTTAACCAAGTATATCTTATATCATGTCCAAAGATAAATATTTGCTACTAAAAACTTATGAATAATCCAATTAGTCAATACCTCGATCAAATTCAAACATTGCTAAATACCGGTGTAGCTAATGAGCATACACATCGACCGGCTTTGGTAAATCTGTTGAAAACATTATACCCTGATCTAAAAGCGGTTAATGAGCCAAAACGTATTGCTTGTGGTTCGCCGGATTTAGTGATACTCAATCCTGAAGATGTGCCGTTGGGCTATATCGAAGCTAAGGATATTGGGGTTTCATTAGATAAAGCTTTGAAAACTGAGCAACTAAAGCGTTATTTGGAGTCGTTGCACAATCTCATTGTGACTGATTATCTGGAGTTTCGTTGGTTTGTGGAGGGTGAGTATCGACCAGAAATGACAGTGCGTTTGGCTGAGGTTAATAAAGCTGGGGTTTTAAAACCGTTGCCAGAGGCTGCTCTTGAGCAGTTGTTTACTACTTTTATTGAAACTCAGGTTATTACGTTACGTAGTCCAGAGGATTTAGCAGCACGAATGGCGAAGATTGCGCGGTTGATTCGTGAATCAATTCTTAAAGCTTATGATCAGGAAAAAACTGGGGTTCTGCATGATCAGTTGGCGAGTTTTCGTAAGGTTTTGATGAATAGTTTGACGGTTGAGCAGTTTGCGGATATGTATGCTCAGACGGTGTGTTATGGTTTATTTGCGGCTAAGTGTAGTGCGTCAGGTCAATCTTTTTCGCGGATTCATGCTGGCCATTATTTGCCTAAGACTAATCCATTTTTGCGCAATTTGTTTAGTCAGATTGTGGGGGTGGATTTGGATGAGCGGTTGGTGTGGGCGGTAGACCATTTGGTGACTGTGTTGAATCATGCTGATATTGGGGCGATTTTAGAAAATTTTGGCAAGCGAACCCGGCAGGAAGACCCGGTTGTGCATTTTTATGAGACGTTTTTGCAGCATTATGATCCGAGTATGCGGGAGATGCGGGGAGTTTATTATACGCCGGAGCCGGTGGTTTCATATATTGTGCGGTCGGTGGATTTGTTGTTGAAACAGCAGTTTAAGTTACGGAGTGGGTTGGCGGATAGTAGTCGCTTGGAATCGGGGCTGCATAAGGTGCAGATTTTGGATCCGGCGGTTGGGACTGGGACGTTTTTGTATGCGGTGTTTAATCGGATTTTTGCTTTGTTTCGGAAGAATAAGGGGATGTGGTCGTCTTATGTGAGTGAGCATTTGTTGCCGCGTGTGCATGGGTTTGAGTTGTTGATGGCTCCTTATACGGTTGCGCACATGAAGCTTGGTTTGCAGTTGCAGGAGATGGGTTATGAGTTTGATTCGGAGGAGCGGTTGCGGATTTTTTTGATTAATACGTTGGATGAGTCGCAGGAGTTTGTGGATGAGAAGTGGGCGCGTTGGTTGTCGGAGGAGGCTAATGCGGCGATGGCGGTTAAGCAGGAGTCGCCGGTGATGGTGATTATGGGGAATCCGCCTTATTCTAATTTTGGCATGTTGAATACTGGTGATTGGATTTTAGATTTACTCAAAGATTACAAAAAGGATTTAAAAGAGAAAAAGACCAATTTAAACGATGATTTTATTAAATTTATTCGTTTTTCTCAATGGCGTATTGAACGAACTGGCTATGGTATATTGGGATTTGTAACGAATAATACTTTTATTGACGGTATTACCCATCGTCGTATGCGTGAATCTTTGCTGGAAAGTTTTGATGAAATTTACATCTTGGATTTACATGGTAGTGTCAAGAAAAAGGAAAAATGTCCAGATGGTTCTTTGGATAAAAATGTGTTTGATATACAGCAAGGTGTTTGCATTGCTTTGTTTGTCAAACATTCTCAATCAAAAAATAAGTTGGCTAAAGTTAATCATGCCGATTTGTGGGGAGCGCGGCCAGCAAAATATGAGTATTTGTATGCTGAAGATGTGAAGGAAACCAAGTGGACGGTGTTAGAACCTAAAGCACCACATTTTTTCTTTGTGCCGAAAGATTTTGCCACAGAACAAGAATATCTCAACTATTCAAGTATCAAGGAAATATTTGTTAGTTGTGGTTCAGGTGTGAAAACAGAACGTGATCGAGTTTCTATTCATCTCACACGGCAATCGATTAAAACAACAGTCGAAGAATTTAAAAATTTGGATGAAATTAAATTACGTAACAAATATAACCTTGTTAAAGATAGTCGTGATTGGAAAGTAGCCAATGCCAAAAACGATGTATTGGAAAATACTGAAGAGGAACTGTTTAAATTGATTCTCTATAAACCTTTTGATATACGCTACACATGGTACAGTGGAAAAACAAGAGGATTTATTGGAACGCCAAGTTATCCAACTATGCAACATATGTTATCTGGAGAAAATTTAGGTTTATTGATTGGAAGGACTGGACAGGTTATTAGTCTTGATAAATGGGATATTAGTTTTTGTACAAACTCAATTGTAGAATATAACTTATACCGTAGAGGAGGAAATATTCTCTTTCCTCTCTACATATACCCAACAGAAAAAGACAAATTCCTAAATGGTAATGGCGAAGCAAAAAGGGGTAGTCCTGCAATATGTAGTGGTGATTATTTTAAATTGTAATAAAATCAACATTTTAATAAATTGACCACTACTATGTGCAGGACTACCCAAAAAGGAAACCCAACTTCGCCCCCAACTTCATCAAAGACCTAGAAACTCGTCTAAACCTAAAATTCATAGACGACGGCACCGGTAACCTAACCAAAACCATCGGCCCCGAAGACATCTTCCACTACATGTACGCCATCTTCCACAGCCCAACCTACCGCCAACGCTACGCCGAATTCCTCAAAATCGACTTCCCACGTCTGCCCCTAACCAGCGACAAAAAGCTATTCAAACAGTTAACCAAACTTGGCAAACAACTAGTAACTATTCACCTAATGGAAGCCGATATTGAAACCGAAAGCAGTTACCCAATCGAAGGCGATAACATCGTAGAAAAAATCACCTACAAAGACGAAAAAGTCTACATCAACAAAACCCAATACTTCGATAATGTCAAAGAAAACATCTGGCAATTCCACATCGGTGGCTACCAAGTTTGTCAAAAATGGCTCAAAGATAGAAAAGGCCGCGAACTAAACTTTGACGATTGCAACCATTACTTCTACATTCTAGCCGCCTTAGAACAAACTATTTATTTAATGGAAAAAATTGATGCAACTATCCCAGAATTTCCCTTGTCCTAAACAATTGGGTTTAGACTTCGATAAATCATCTCCAAAACCAATAATTTGGCAATGGAATGATTTATCATCTCAAGTAAGAGAAGTTATTCTTGAACTAGCTGTTTTTAATATCAAAAATATCGCAACGCTATCTAAACAGAAAGCACTTGAACCTTGGATGCGATGTACTTTAAACTTAACAATGGAATTAGTTAGCAAAGGTTTGGTTGATTTACGTTTTGATGATACCATTTAATCAAACTCAGCAAACAACTTATTGCAAATCCACTCAATCGAAGGCAATAACCTGATAGAAAAAATCACCTACAAAGATGAAAAAGTATACATAAACAAAACCCAATATTTTGATAACGTTAAAGAAAACATCTGGCAATTCCACATCGGTGGCTACCAAGTCTGCCAAAAATGGCTCAAAGATAGAAAAGGCCGCGAACTAAACTATGACGATTGCAACCATTACTTCTACATTCTAGCAGCATTAAAACAAACCATTGACCTAATGGAAAAAATTGATGCAACTATCCCAGAATTTCCCTTGTCCTGAACTATTGGGTTTAGACTTCGATAAATCATCTCCAAAACCAGTTACATTGCTTTACATGGGATTTTGTCATGGTTTAAATCCTTAATTATGCTTGCTTTAATCAAGTATATCTTATATCATGTCCAAAGATAAATACTTGTTCCTAAAAATTTATGAATAATCCAATTAGTCAATACCTCGATCAAATTCAAACTTTGCTTAACACTGGTGTTGCTAGAGAACATGCTCACCGTGCTGCTTTGCAAAACTTATTGATTTCTTTACAGTCAACAATCAATGTTATTAATGAGCCAAGACGTATTGAATGTGGTTCGCCGGATTTGGTGATACTTGATTCCCAAGCTGATAATGTACCGTTAGGCTATATTGAAGCAAAGGATATTGGGGTGTCATTAAATAAAGCTTTGAAAAATGAGCAGTTAAAGCGTTACTTAGATTTTTCAGATAACTTAATTTTAACCGATTATTTAGAATTTCGCTGGTTTGTGAAACATGAACAGCAACCAAAAATCATTATACGATTGGCTAAAATAGATAAGTACGGACATTTGCAGTTTTTGCCAGAATCATTTAGTGATTTTGAGAACTTAATTGACATTTTTGTACATACCCAAGCTATCACTTTACGTAATCCTTCGGATTTAGCTGCTAGAATGGCAAAAATTGCGATCCCAATGCGAGATGCTGTTTTAACCGCATATCATAAGGAAAAAACCAGTCCTTTACGCGAACAGTTTGATAGTTTTCGTAGCATTTTATTAGATAGTTTAACAGTTGAGCAATTTTCTGATATGTATGCACAAACCGCATGTTATGGTTTATTTGCGGCTAAATGTAATGCTTCCTTAACAGAACCGTTTTCCAGAATCAATGCTAATCATTGTGTACCAAAGACCAATCCGTTTTTACGCAATTTATTTAATCAAATTGTTGGTATAGATATAGATGACCGCTTAATATGGGCAGTTGAGCATTTAGTGGCGGTATTAAATCATGCGGATATTGCTGCAATATTGGAGGATTTTGGCAAGCGAACTCGGCGAGAAGACCCAGTAGTGCATTTTTATGAGACGTTTTTGCAACATTATGATCCGAGTATGCGGGAGATGCGGGGAGTTTATTATACGCCTGAACCGGTGGTTTCGTATATTGTGCGGTCAGTGGATTTGTTGTTGAAACAGCAATTCAAGTTGCGGAATGGGTTGGCGGATAGTAGTCGGTTGGAATCAGGTTTGCATAAAGTACAGATTTTGGATCCGGCAGTAGGGACTGGGACGTTTTTGTATGCGGTGTTTAATCAGATTTTTGCCAAGTTTCGGAACAATAAGGGGATGTGGTCGTCTTATGTTAGCGAGCATTTGTTGCCGCGTGTGCATGGATTTGAGTTGTTGATGGCTCCTTATACAGTTGCGCATACGAAATTGGGATTACAATTACAAGAATTGGGCTACGAATTTCAATCTAATGAACGGTTGCGGATTTTTTTAACCAATAGTTTGGAAGATGCTTTTGATAAAGGCAATACTCCAAATTTACCTTTTGCGGAGTGGTTGGTTAATGAAGGATTGGCAGCGAGTGGGGTTAAACAAGATTCGCCGGTGATGGTTATTGTGGGGAATCCACCCTATTCTTATGATTCTTTGAACAAAGGTGATTGGATTAGTCAATTAATTCGTGATTATTATCAAGTTGATGACAAGCCTTTGAAAGAGAGAAATCCGAAGGGGTTACAGGATGATTATGTTAAATTTATTCGATTTGCACAGTGGCGCATTGAACAAACTGGTTATGGTATATTAGGTTTTATCACTAATCACGGTTATTTAGATAATCCAACTTTTCGTGGAATGCGTCAACATTTACTTACTGGTTTTGATGAGATTTATGTGTTAGATTTACACGGTAATGCAAAAAAGAAAGAAAAAGCACTTGATGGAAGCGTGGATAAAAATGTGTTTGATATTCAACAAGGTGTTGCGATTAGTTTGTTAGTGAAGCATCGTCAAAGTGACAATAAACCGGCTAAAGTATTTCATGCTGATTTATGGGGAGAGCGAGATGGTAAATATCATTGGCTGGAAGAACAAGATGTCACTACTACTCAGTGGACTAAATTGGAACCGCAATCGCCGTTTTATTTACTTATACCATATGACCCAAAGTTATTGCCTGAATATGAACAAGGTTGGAAAATTACTGATGCAATGCCAATACATTCAATGGGTGTAAAAACTAATCGAGACCGCATTTTAATTGATATGCAACTAGAAATGCTAACGCATAGAATAGGTGAATTAGCATCAGATGATATTTCGGTAACAGATGTCAAGGAAAAATACAATTTGGAAGACGGTCGTTACTGGAATACTAACAGAGAACGCCAAAAGTTGCAATCTTGCAATTGGATGGAATCAATTGTAGATTGTATCTATCGCCCTTTTGATTCTAGAAAAATGTTGTATATGCCGACACTAATTGAGATCGGTAGAGGTGGAGCTTCTAAAAAAGTTATGCAACATATGCTAATGAAAAATAATTTAGCCTTGATTAGTGTTCGTCAAGTCGCAGAAGGAATCTTTAATCACATTTTTGCAACCAGAAACATTGTTGAAAGTAGAGTTACTCTCAGTAACAAAGGAGCAGGTTATCTTTTTCCTCTCTACATCTACCCAACAGAAAAAGACAAATTCCTTAACGGTAATGGCGAAGCAAAAAGGAAGCCCAACTTCGCCCCCAACTTCATCAAAGACTTAGAAAACCGCTTAAACCTTGAGTTCATAGACGACGGCACCGGCAACCTAACCAAAACCATCGGCCCCGAAGACATCTTCCACTACATGTACGCCATCTTCCACAGCCCAACCTACCGCCAACGCTACGCCGAATTCCTCAAAATCGACTTTCCACGTCTGCCCCTAACCAGTGACAAAAAGCTATTCAAACAACTTGGTAAACTTGGCAAACAACTAGTTGGAACCCACCTAATGGAAGCCGACATTGAAACCAAAAGCAGCTATCCAATCGAAGGCGATAACATTGTAGAAAAAATCACCTACAAAGATGAAAAAGTCTACATCAACAAAACCCAATACTTTGATAACGTTAAAGAAAATATCTGGCAATTCCACATCGGTGGCTACCAAGTCTGCCAAAAATGGCTCAAAGATAGAAAAGGCAAAGAATTAAGTTATGACGACTGCAACCATTATCTTTATATTCTAGCCGCTTTAGAACAAACCATTGACTTAATGGAAAAAATTGATGCAACCCTCCCTGAATTTCCCTTGTTTTGAATATTAAAGAGGCAAGGGAAATTGAACTTTGGATAAAATGTGTCTTAAATTGATATCTTCTCAAAAAGTGTGGGTAAACTTGTCCAAACCTGACAGGTTTTGAAAACCTGTCAGGTTTTTTCCACTGAATTTAGAGAAGATACTTAAATTGGATAATGGAAATTTTATTCGGTGATATTAATATCAAGACTATCTGGACTATATATCACGGTTCCATTAGCTAAACGATATCCAACATAAAGGTTGATTGTCCCTGTGATGCCAAGTACGCCTTGATAAATGGGAATTTCAACCATTTTATCCAATGTTTTAACCGTTTTAAATGGTATTAAACTCGCCAAATCCACATCCCAAGGCAGCACGTTTCCATCATCATCTAACATGTAATAATAAATCGGTGCTTCTTTAGAAGAACGTGTTTGAACTTCTGGTTGATAGGCTGCAACCACTAACACTTCCGCTGTTTCTCCCAAATGTTCTGAATCCACTTCAATGCTACTACGAACGTCTATCTTATCTGAGGATTTGGGTTGCGCTTTTTCTTCAAAGGCTTCGCCTTCGACTGAAATACCACCCACAAATTCCGCATCAGTATTAACTACTTCACCTTCTGTATTAACTGCAACAGTTTCTACTTCGTCCAATATTGGCAATTTTACAGTTTTATCCTCGAAAGTCACGACTTTTATTTCTTCTCCATAAAAGTTTTCCCGTTTCTCTTCTAGTTTTAAATCGTTTTCTTCTAAATCATCGGGAGGCGGGAGTAACTCAAAAGTTGCTGTGCAATCCATATTTTCAGTAATAGTGATTGAATCTGCACAATTTTTGTTACCAATCCAACCTGTAAAGAGAGAGTCTGTTTCGGCAATAGCGGTTAATGTGATTGTACTTCCATCTGTATAATCTTCGTTACAAGTAGAAGTACAATTGAGAATACTGCTGTTCAATCCTTTAGACGCACTAATCATACCTGTTCCGGAGCCTTCTTGATTAACTGTTAATATGCGATTTGGAATAAGTTCAAATAAGGCTTTGCATTGAAGATTTTCCGTCATCGTGACAGTTGTGGATGGCACTGTTCTTTCGCAATCGCCATGCCAGCTAGAAAAACGGGAGCCAGTTTCAGGTTTTGCGGTTAAGGTGACATGAGTATTGCTTGCATAGTCTTCTTTACAATTTTTACCACAGTGAATGCCAATTGGTTTACTCTGAACAATGCCTTTACCTGAACCCATTGTGATGATTTTTAGAGTGTACTTAAGCGGCAAATCAGGTGGTGGAAGCAAATCAGGTTTTGATACTGATGATGGCAATTTGTTGAAAACTGCCATGCATTTCATATTTTTTGTGATAGTCAATGAATCAGCACAATCACTTCCAGCCCATTTTACAAAACGAGAATTATCATCAGGCGTTGTGATTAAATTAATGCTGTCTCCCTCATAAAACGTAGTCTTGCAAATACTACCACATTGGATATTGTTACTTGCATCTGTCACAGTGCCTGAACCACTACCAATTTTATTAATAGTGAACGTATAATTTGGGATAGGAGTAAATATTGCACTACAATTCATTTTTGTATTCATTGTCACAGTGAAAGAATCAGTTGAACCGATACCACTGCATTGACCACCCCAGCCTGTAAAACGAGAATCTTCTTCAGGAATAGCGGTTACAGTTACCGCAGTACCATTGCTGTAATCTTTGCTACAATCTGTACCACAATCAATACCATCTGGCGTACTTGTCACTTTGCCATTGCCTTCGAGAGTGATAGTCAATTTTTGAGTTATTATGGTTGAAGGTGTTGCGTGATCATCAGTAATAATTACTGGTTCAGGAACAACAACTATTGGTTCGGGAGTCGTTATTGGTTCAGGTTCAACAACTGGAACTATTGGTTCAGGTTCAATAACTGGTAGTTCTGGATTATCTTCTTTTAGATTTTTACAATCACTATCATCGCTTGACATACTATCACTTGGTGGATTTTTAAAAGCACTAAAAAGATCGGTAGAAAGGTCACTTTCCATTTCTTTCCATTCAATGCCATCATAGTGGATAATTGTGTTGTAATCTCTAGTCACAACATAAATATCATTGTTGGATATTCCCCAAATGCCGAACAAGTCATTATCTGTACCACTAACCATTTTAGCCCATTGATTGCCATCGTAATGGATAATGGTACCTTGAGAACCGATTGCAAATACATCAGTTGCAGAACTTCCCCATATTCCAAATAAATCTTGGTTGGTATTACTTTGACTAACATTCCATTGGCTACCGTCATAATGGATAATTGCACCATTCAAACCAACGGCAAATACATCAGTTGCCGAGTTTCCCCATATACCATAGAGATGTTCGAGGGTATTGCTTTGCTGACTTGTCCAGTCAGTGCCGTTATAATAGATAATTGTGCCATTGTTACCGACTGCGAATAGTTTATTATTAGAATTTCCCCAAATACCAAATAGATCGTTGTTTGTTCCGCTGTCCATTTCTGATAAGGTGAGCATTTCTAAGTGGACGATTCTGCCTTCGTTGCTGACTGCAAATGCTTCCATCCCAATTTCATTCCACCAAATGTTGTTAAATTCGCCTTCTATGCCTGGTAGCGTTTGGTTAAATTTATTCTCAGTAACTGGATTTTGGCAAGTTGCAGGTGGTGGATCTTCAGTCACTGTGACGTTTAAATTATTATTGTCTTTAGGTTGTACATTTGTACAACCGGTATCTTCATTGTCACTTGTGAGTTTAATACAAACAAAGCTCACACCAGAACCACTACGGCTTGAAGAACTGATAACACGATTAAACGCCGCATAAATATCATAATTAGACGAACCTTCATTGTCAGCTTGTCCATTAAGTGCATACAAGTAAGGAGAATAGAGTTCATCAGTTATATTTGCAGACAACCAAGCTAAATAGCCATCACTCACTTCAAATCGGACAACCTCTTTTACTTGGGTAAACTCTGGAACACTTAAAATATGGCGGGTTCCGTCAGTTGTTTCTTCCGAAGGAATGTAATCATTGCCAAAAACGGCCAAAGTTTTGTCCTTGATTTGCATTTCAGCATCATTGCTTTGATCGGCATTATCTCCAGCCCATCCATTATTCGACTGGGAGTCACCAATATTCACTGTCCAATCAGTTGGTTCACTACCATAAGTTACTTCAAAGATAGCTTTAACATATTTAGAAGAAGGTTCTAAAGTTATTTTAGTAACTACTTGATGGTTGCTAGGTTGGCTTACGAAATTGATAGCCGTTACGTTTTGACAGGTATGCGTATTATCATCTAAATTAATGATACACTCATCTGTTGCCAAACTATCTGTTAATCCCTCACACTCAATCTGTGGAATTTCAGTAACCGCAGAACAGTCTGTAGCTGCCGGCACATTCACAGCCGACAATCCAAGCGTCGCCACAACCAACGCCTTAACCAACCAAATACGCCAAAGAAACAAATCACTTTGGTTTTTCATCGTTGTTTCTCCTCAGTAAAATTTATTAGGTGATAACAAAAACTCAAAATTCCCTCGAAACCCAAGAGGAAATGTTCGCTCAACAAATACGCATAAGACATGCCAATCCTAAAAAAAAATATATTATTGATAAATAAAGAAAAATATAAAGACAGTCAAAAATAGGATTTTTCAAAAAAATGCTGAAATCAGCAGATAGTATTTAAAATAGTGAATAATTATATTTTAGCACATAAAAAATTAAAGAAAATAAAAATTGTTGAATTTCAGTAACAGCCAGCAATTCAGAGTATAAAATAATTATTTAATAAACAAATAGTTATAAACAATCTAAAAAATATTTTTCCGGCTATTTTATTAAATAGATATTTTATAACTAATTGATAAACATGAAAATCTATTTTATTTATATATCAGACATATTCTGAATAGCTGGGTACTTCTAAGTTGCACCGACATCTAAGGTGGTTATTCACGTTTCACCCTCAAGGTTAAAACTAACACTCCAACGGGTTAAATGTGATGAAACAAAAAGGATTTAATTAATTTGGAAACACAATGCGTAACATCAGTTTATAATCTATAAATTAAGAATTTCTTGTACATTTTTAGATTTGAATTTGGCATTTATTTTTTAGTACTACAACCCAAGTTGCCACCTATAAACTTAAATAACTCAGGTTGCTACTTACTAACCCATTGAAATATTTATAAATTATTATAAATCAATCGCTTATAGAAAGACTGGCTTTAAATTCAAGGTTAACCGAGAATAGTGAAATCAATACAGTTAGTTAATAGCTGGTAATTTGGGTTAGACTATTTTTTTTAATGCGTTACTACTCCTTACTCCTCAATAGTATGATATATAATTTACCGTCATATAAATTTATTAATTATCAAATATTTACTAAATCATACAGACTTTTAGTAGTTAATACCTTTGTTAATCATAATAACCTATTGTTTTTTTTAATAAATTCTATAAAATGTGTTGGTTCAAACACTTTAATTTATATTTTTATTGATAAACCAATACTCTATGAATTAAAATCCACTGTGCAAAAACCAAAGCCTATATTTTAGTGGAGAATAAATACTTATGTGCCTTTTGTGCTTTTT
>JAUCGK010000010.1 GCA_030378085.1 Candidatus Parabeggiatoa sp. HSG14 | reverse complement strand
CAGCTATATAACTACAGGGATTGCTTATAAGAAAGGATAAAATTTTATAGTTATCTGACTGATTTTAAAGTTAAGTTTAAAGATAAAGTCACTCCATTCATTTGGCACAATCTTATCCTTTATTATAAGTAATCCCTGTAGTTATATACGGTTTAAAAAAAAGTGAACATCAAAAATGATAAGGCTTTAAGAAACGTGCTGCGTAACATCAGTTCCTTAATAAAGAACAAACTTTTTTGACCAAAATGAATATTTTCTGAGTATAATAGTCAAGTATTATGAAGTCAAGTAATTTTTGAAGCTTAAGGAAAATAAAGAAAAATTCCTTAACTTCCCTTTTCATGAACAGTCTGTTTTAGTAAATGCCAAGGGTTAAGGGGATTTATTTTTTTATTTCCTAAATTTGGTATCTAAAATGGTTTATAGTAATTTTGTATTTTATAATATACTTATATTCAAATCAATCATAAATTTTTAAATTCTATTTATAATTAATAATTATGCTTTGTGCTAAAAACACTTGCATGACTTAAAATTTTGAAACTTTTGTGCTTTGCTGAGACAAAGTTTAAATATAACTTAAGGTAGAATTAATAATTTTTTAGTAGGAAACTTCTCTTTTAAGTATAGTTTAATTCAAGATAATCAGAATAATAAAATTATTACCAAACATTTTTTTATAAATAGGTATAAAAATTGCTTAAAATATTTTATATTTGTAAATCAACACCATATTTGATTTTTTAATTTGTTAAGGTTATTTATGTCCAAACGTTTTAACATGTTACAAGATTGGTTACAAACCAATTTGGGTATCAAAGCACCTCAATTAGTTGCTATTACTAATGATGCCAGTTTTCGTCGTTATTTCCGGGTGATAGCCAACGATGTTTCGTATATTGTTATGGATGCGCCGCCTGATAAGGAAAATTGTGCCCCATTTATTGATGTGGCTAAACGCTTACAAAGCAGTGGTTTGAATGTGCCACAAATTGTAGCAAGTCACCTTGAGCAAGGTTTTTTGTTATTGACAGATTTAGGTTCACAATTGTATTTGTCGGCTTTAAACGAAGAAGCCCAGGTGGAAAGTCTGTATAGTGATGCTTTACAGGCTTTAATGGTGATGCAGGTTCGCACAGATAGTTCCACTCTTCCTTTGTATAATCATCATTTATTACATCAAGAAATGAATTTATTCACAGATTGGTTAATCGGCAAACACTTAGATTTATCATTGGAAGCCAGTGAGCGAGAAGGTTTAGAAAAGTGTTTTGAATTATTAAGCGCAGCGGCTCTCTCACAACCACAAGTTTTTGTGCATCGTGATTATCATTCACGCAATTTAATGGTTGTTTCTCAAAATAATCCAGGCATTTTAGATTTTCAAGATGCTGTAAAAGGCCCAGTCACTTATGATTTAGTTTCTTTATTGCGTGACTGCTATATTGCTTGGCCTCGTGAACGAGTCGATGAATGGGGAAAGCATTACTATAAACAAGCACAACACATTTTAAATGAAGTGAGTGAAGCACAATTTTTACGTTGGTTTGATTGGATGGGGATACAACGGCATTTAAAAGCCAGTGGTATTTTTGCACGTCTGTATCATCGTGATGGTAAATCGGGTTATCTTAAAGATATTCCTAGAACTTTAAATTATATAGTAGAAGTCAGTGCAGATTATCCAGAACTTGCTACGTTGCACAAGTTAGTCAATGAACGTGTATTGCCCAAAGCTAAAGCTTTAACTTCCAACTGATAACTGAAAAATTAACAATATGCGAGCCATGATTCTAGCAGCCGGACGAGGAGAACGTATGCGTCCTCTGACAGATACCACTCCCAAACCATTATTGAAAGTTGCTGGCAAATCTCTGATTGAATATCACATAGCGCATTTAGTTGTGGCTGGTTTTACAGAAATTGTAATTAATCATGCCCACTTAGGCGAACAAATTGAACATACTTTAGGGGATGGGCAACGTTATGGAGCACGATTGTACTATTCTCCTGAAGCCACAGCGTTAGAAACGGGAGGGGGTATTTTCAAAGCATTGCCTTTATTAGGCAATGCTCATTTTTTAGTGGTTAATGGTGATATTTGGTGTGATTATCCCTTTGCCAAATTACGCCGATCATTCACGGGAGTTGCCCATTTAATTTTAGTCAATAATCCCTCCCATAATTCCCAAGGCGATTTTCACCTTAAGAACCACCAAGTTTATCAAGACGGTACACCTTGTTTAACCTTTAGTGGCATTGGTGTTTATCATATTGATTTATTTAAAAATTGTACTCAAAATCGCTTCTCTATCGTTCCCTTATTAACTGAGGCAATGCAAACTGGACAAGTCAGTGGTGAGCATTACCAAGGACGATGGTTAGATATTGGAACACCTAAAAGATTGCAGCAATTAGAGCAACTTTTAAGTAGTGAAGCATAAATATCAGGTATACTTACAAACAGCCGTGTTGGCTATTGATTTCTCAAAACCAATGAGCATAAAGTAAACATAATTTATGTTGCCTTGTATTTTACCGCACTCAGCAAAAGTTTTGGTTAACTTAATACGATGATAAACCCTTTCTAATAAATCGTATTGGGTATTAACGTTCTTAAGCCATCCTAAGTACTTCTCTTTTTCAGGCCAATTGGTTGCACTTTTAGGCCAAATTTCGTCTTTTAACAATTCTGTTTCAAAAAAAAGCGCGAGTGGTAAAACGCCCTTATTCACTTCATCAAATGCCTCAGTTTGTAACGATTTCACAAGTGCTACACGAAGTTGTTCATCATGTTTAAAGGTATTTTTATTTTTATCACACTTATTAAATTCTTGCAAAAGAGCAGAATTAAATCGTACTTCACGTCGAACACGATCTTGAACAACAATGAGCAAATTTTTGTGTTCTTTGGATCTACGGAAAACATCAATTCCGCCTTTAACAAACATTTTTGTGGGTTCAAGCAATAAATCCAACATTCGTGTTCTGTTCCTTTCAAGTTTTTAAATTGTTTCAGGAATGAAGTGCAGTTTCCCGAAATAACAATTTTTGATATTGATGAAGGTTATTGTAGTTCAGGATATATTATGTTTGGGGGAAAATCAATCCTGTCAATTCTGATTCAGATAAAACAATTACAATCCTTAATGATTTCTCCTAAATAGTAAAAAGGTTGCCCATATATTGTTACCATTCTTTATGACTGAAATTACGGTTGACAATAGCACAAGCTTTTTTTACATAAAATTCTGGATTAATATCCCACAATATCACAATTTTAGCTTTATTTATCCAGCGATTAGCTCTACTTTTTAAGAGATTTCACTCCTTCCAAAGTTAATCCTATTGCCTGCGCTATCTGTTCTTCTGTCAAAGTTCCAAGAGATAATAAGCGACAAGCAGATTCTTCTTTTGCCCTTTGTTCGTCTTCTTCCCTGCCTTCTTCCCTGCCTTCTTCCCTGCCTTCTTCCCTACCTTCTTCCCTACCTTCTTCTCTGCCTTCTTTTTTAGCTTTTTCCTTGATTTTCTGGATTTTTTCTTGTTTAACAGCTTCCAGACTATATTCATCGAACATTTTCGCACGTTCTTGGGGAGTCACTTTGTCTTTTCCAATCAATTCAAAAATATGTCGGATTTCAGGATGGGTGTATTTGGATTCATCAACCTGTTCATCCAGACTGTCTTCTATTGCTTCCATCCATTCGTGGTATTGGTGTGGAGTGCGTTTTTTGTTCAGGTATTTAGGGCAAATGTAGATAATTTTATGGTCAATTTCGCCGATGGGATTACCTTCTAAATCTTTTGGATCAAAATCGGTGATGGTAATGTCCTTTTTATGTCTATCACCGGAAGTTAAGATAACGAGTGTAAAGACTTTCAAATCAGGACGATAGTCTTTAGAGTAAACGACTTGATCGAGTAAAGCGGCACAGTGATAGTGTAAAAAGCGATGGTAGTGATCCGGAAAACGGACATGTTGCATATCAACAATCACTCGATTTTTCTTGTCCTCAGCGTAAAGGTCAAACTTGGCAGCAACATTGCCTATGGGGGGATCATAAACTTTATCTTTTTCAACGGTGTCAATTTCAAGGTCAATGTTCAGAAAATCATGGACAAAGGCGGTGAAGATTTCTGGTACACAAAACGCTTTTTTGAAAATGACATCATAACGTAAGGGAGCTACTTGTTTCATAAAATATTTTTTCCTTCATTTATTGGTTTGAATCAGAATAACCCTTTGAACAAAATTACACGGATTTTAAGGATAAACAGGATGAAACCACATCAATTACTTGTCTGAATCAAAATTTACAGAATTTAAGAATTAACAGAATGAAAGCTATTAATACGTTTTTTATCCAACGAGGTAGAACAGCCAGTTACCCGACTGCCCCCTCACAAATCCCGACGTGCGGAATTACCGCATCGGGCTTTTCAAAGTTACTCGCTTTCGCACACTACACCCTTCAAAAACCCATAACAAGCTGAGTTGGACGCTTAATGATACGAGGTTTTAACAAATTAAAGTGTCTTATTAGGTCATTAAAAGCCTGCCAATTATAACTTTCACGAATACGCCACAGGTTTTTTTGTCCTTGAATTTTTAAGCAACCTGGAGGATATGGGTTTTCCGCTAAGGCCTCGATTTTTAGAAATATCCGCTCAAGTATAATTGGGTCAAGTTGTTCTAATTCTTTACGTGCCGAACGGCAGATTGTAACGCGGTATTTAGCCATGCTTCAATTTTCGTAACATCTCATGAACTATAGGTAGAGCTTATGACAAGGTAAAAAAAAAAGGGGAGATAAAAGGAAAGATTTTTGGTATTAAAAAAGAGGGGAGCTAAAAAAACGTCTACAGACGTTTTTAGGCTAATGAAGACCTCCAGCACGGCGGATAACATCAGGTATATGATCAAGAAAGGGTTGAGGATGAGACTGTTTCAACTAAAAACCCGGCATATCGAGTTGCTAAAGGATTGAATGTCAGTCTTCGGACGATAAAAAGCATTCTTTAATAATCCGCTAGGGGACTGTATCAGGGAACTGTTACAACGGTCTTGTTGTATTGGAGAGAGTGGTATCTCAGGTTGAAACCGATCACAACCTGAATGTTCAAACCATAGAAGGGTTGCAAGAGGCAGATTTGATTGCTCCAATTATAATCACTGCCCCTCCCCCCAAGGTAAAAGAGATAATTGGTGCTGCAATTACGAAGGCAAAACAGGCAGGAAAGAAAGCAGCTGACAACTATAGAATGCACATAGTGAATTTGGCAGATATTGTGGTTTTGCCAATGCAGTTACATACGAAATCTCAAACCCATTGGTGCAGTATATGTTAAACGAAGGTATCGCTTCTGGTCCGTATGATGGTTGTATTCATATAAATGGGAGTTCTCGCCGTCAATGGATTATAGAGAGTGCATATACGATGCAGTGTAAAACGATAAGTGAATTTATCCAAAGTTCAATCCTTCTTCTGATAAACCATCTAAAAAAAAGTTTGAGTGATGTAGAGTATAGAATTTTATGATGGGAAATGATTTAGAAAACGAAAAGAAAATCTCGTTAAGAAATACTTAAATAAATTGCTACGCGCAAGTTGCAAAAGCGTTTCATCACAGTGTGTTTTACAACATTACAGTCGCTCTTACCAAAAATTGGCAGTGGGCACAGTTTCCTTCATCAGAGATTTTGGCAACCTCACCAATAATCAGTTAGCTGATTTTTACTACATTATGACCGTTGATATCAAAGTATGTAAGCTTTTGTGGTTAGGGCGCGTAGCAGTATTTTCCTACAATTTGTCGATATCAATAATAAAACCTTCCCGCGCAATATAACATTCTAGAGATGAATTACGTTCATGGATAAGCCGAACAGTATCGCGGTGTAAACCTTCTATCTTATTATCATTATAATTGGGATCAACGTGGAATAAAAATAATTGCTTAACTTGAGCATCCATCGCAAAAGTGGCTGTATCAATATAGCAGGAATGTCCCCATCCACGTTTTTTAGCATAATCTTCCGGCGTGTATTGTGCATCATGGATAAAAACATGAGCATTTTTTATAGCTTCTAAAGACTTATCCCGTTCTTCTGCTTGCATGGCTTTATTGAGTTGCCATTCATGGGGATCAAGCTCGTCTTTGCGATTCTCTAAAGATTTGTCAATAAACGACAACTCATTATCAGAAGCATAAACAATGGTCTTGCCATGTACTTGAATACGATAACCAAAAGTACTGCCTGGATGATGGACATTAAAGCCTTCTATCTTAAATGGCCCATATTCAAGTTGGTTATTTTTGGCCCCCAAATAATGAATATCTGCTAACCATGTTTCAACTTCAACGGGGAAATAAGGATCGACCATTTGTCCAGAAATCCGCCGTTCTATTTCTTGTCTGCTATCTCCAGGACCATAAATATTTACTTTCCATCCTGGGACAAAAGCAGGTACAAAAAAAGGTAAGCCAGAGATATGATCCCAATGGTAATGGGTGAGAATTACCATCACTTCTTTAATTTCTTGTTGGCCCATCAGAGAATTACCCAATGGAATAATGCCAGAACCACCATCACAAATGAGTAAATGATTATCTACTCGCAATTCCACACAAGAGGTATTCCCCCCCACACGCATGTGGCTGCCAAACGGTGCAGGGTAAGAACCACGTACACCCCAAAATCGGATATAATTCAAACTATCTGTACTCATAAAGAGGGCAAGTTACTTGGATTTAACATCAATATATTTACAAACAACATCACGAATTTCTTTAAAACGTAAAGGTTTGATAAGGAAATCTACCGCACCCAGTTGTTTAGCAACATAGCGGTCTTGAGCATAATCTTTGGAGGTTACCATAATCACCGGCGTATCAGTTTGATGAGCAAAGCCCCGTACTTGTTTTAATAAACTAAGTCCATCCATACCCGGCATGATAATGTCTAAAAACAACAAATCTGGCTGATGTTCTTCCAGGTATGGAAGTGCCTCGGCTGGAGATTTAAAGCCGATAAAATTGACAGCCAGTGGTTCAACGCTGAACTGATACACAGAGATTGAAGTTGCGCTGTCATCTACGACCACAATGGTTGGCATTTTATCTGTCATGAAGTTAAACCCATCTTTTGTTCATCCGGTGAGCGATGTTTACCGAACTTTAACCCAATTAATAAAACAAACATAATAAAATTTAATGAACAAAACTGTCATTAGCCACAACAAAAAATCAACTCCCTAACAAGTGATTATAAATAAGCTCTATCATCCACATTTTATCTTTTGGATTTTTAGTTGACTTGAAGGTATGAAATGGAAACACCTTCCGAAACTTAATATAACATGAAACGGGAGGCATCTTTTCTTTAATTTCTCTAAATTTTTACATGAATTACTCAATTTGTCTTCAATTTTTTAGTTTCTCAAAAATTTTAAGAACTAAAAAATGACAAATAACCAAAAATTATTTGTACTTAAAATGTTATTTTTGAAAGAGGATAAAAAATCCGTCCCCAAGCAAAACAAATCTTTTACCCATTCCTTAATTTTTTTAGGATTAAAAACATTCTATGGAATTTGTGCAAGATTAGCAACGGATTTACATGCCAAGGGTACGAACTTTGACTTTTTAAATTTTTTTCTAAAAGCATTTAATAGTTTATGTTGACTTATTATAGGTATTTTAACATTCAACCAATACTTTGTGTCACTTTTGTAGCGTTTTTGTGTTTTGACATTTTTATAACCCTTGGTACTAAGATATTTTAAACGAAATTTGGCATTAATGGGTTGACGGTAAAGGCCCAAGGAAATTGCATTATTGAACTGACCTTTCGTTATTATATAATGTTCAATACCAAATTGATTGAGACGTTGTTGGGCCAGGAGTGCTGCTTGTCGGCTCACAAAGGGGGGTAAATAAACCCATGTTGAATCTAACACTTTTGTTTGGCTACTTTGCCTATTCACAATAACACTTTTTTTATTTTTTAACCAATTAACAATTTTTTGAGCGGTTGTCGCTTGAATGTAAGGTCCCACTTGAAAACATGCAAAAGTCTTATCCAATTTTTTTGACTGGGTAGACTTAATATCTTTGAGAACGGGCAAAGTTTTTGGAGGTGATGCGTGATAGGTTGTCTCATTTTGTAATTTTTCTACAGATTTCTTTTCAGAAGCCGTTGATAGGCTAGCAACTTGTTGTAAGTTTGATAAAGTTGCTACAGGCAGAGTGCTAGTGTTTTTACGGGTTTCAACATTATTTTGATTTTCTGTGTTAACCGCTGTCAAACGATTTTCTGTATTTGTAAAAGAAGATACTGTTTCTTTTTTAACCTTTCTTTCAGCAAGATTTGTGACAACTTCTTTCGTTGTTTTCGTTAACATACTTTTGTCTTTGGGAGCAATATTAGCCACATTTTGTCCTTCCACTAATACAATATCAACATTATTTGTGGTCTTTTCCAAATTTTCATTAAGTAAGACTAACTTGGGCAAATCTGAAAGCAATAGATGAGATGATGTGGCTTCAGTAAATAGCGAAGGCTGCCAGGGTAGCCAGGGTAGCAGTCCACGTTGCCAAATAAAAAAAACAATATTCAATAATAATAAAAATAAAGCCAAACTTCTCATAATGATTGACTCGCAATAACAACCAATCCTTGTAACACAAGGTCTGGGACATGCTGATGGGTTTGCAAAAATGACTTAATAGCAGACGCACTACCACCTGTAAGTATCAGTTTAATTTTATTTCCTTGTTTTTCCAATGTATTTACCACGTATTTCACGAGTCCTATCACCGCATACAAAGCACCCTGTGAGATACCAGTTCTAGTGTCGTGTGCCAAAAATTGTTTATCATTGCCTTGAGGTAAAATCTTATTGAGATGAGCTAAGGCATACGTGTCATCTAACAAGACATCACGCATTGTCGTTATCCCTGGTATAATCAATCCCCCTTGATGATGCCCACTTGCAGAGAGTATATCTAAAGTCACGGCTGTACCACAATCAATAACACAAAGCATACCTTTTTCTAAATGATGGGCACCGATTAAAGCCAGCCAACGATCCACTCCCAATTGCGCCGGATTTTCATACCCATTTTTAACCCCACATTCATAATGGGTTGTTTTGATAAAAATGGGTTTTAAGCCCCAGTGAGTTGTTATCCATTGTGTGAGTAGCTCAGCTTTTTGAGGCCCTGCTACATTAGATACCCACACACTGCGAGGAGGTATATTGCACCTAAGCCACGCTTGTGTCAATAAGTTTTTTAAGTTATTGCTTTGATAGGGTATGCGCTCAAGAGGGCTGAGTTTGCCTTTATCAAAAAATGCCCATTTTAACGAACTATTGCCCATATCGACCATAAGCATCATAATCGTAAACTCACTTCACCACAAACAAAACGTCGTTTCTCATTGCCTACTTGCAATAACAAAGAACCCTCCTCATCATCAATTCCCCAAGCCGTACCAGTAATAACTTCTGCCTGTTTTGAAAGTGTTACTGTTTGTCCATAACTCAGATCAAAATTGTGCCAATCATCCAAAAATGCTGTTAATCCTACTTGCGGATAAATTATCAAAGTTTGCAGACAATGATCAATTAGCATTGCTGCTAAAACATTGCGTGAAATGGGTTGTCCTAAGATTGTGTACAAGTCCACCCACGGTTGAGTAATAGTATTTTTACTTATTGGTGGACTTTTAACGTTAATGCCTATCCCTATGACAATCTCACATCCTTTTTTATAACGAGTTTCCAGTAACAAGCCTGCTAATTTGTGGCCTCGCCACAAAATATCATTAGGCCATTTTAAGCCCACCTCGGTTGCCCCTATAAGACTTAAAACTCGTACAACGGTAACTGCTAATGCAATATTTAATCCAGTAAGAGATTTGTTTATGGTCTCATAATATTGTTTTATAGACAAACACAATCCACTGCCATAAGGTGAAATCCATTGCCGCCCTTGTCGTCCACGTCCAGCGGTTTGATATTCAGCCAAACAAACATAAGGCACTACTTGGTGTTGCTGTGCTAAGACATATTGATTAGTAGAATCCAAAACTGAATGGATTTCCAAAAGTGCCAAGCGTTGCTGATTATTTACAGGGAGAGCTGCTAAAATACAGGAACGATCTAATAATTCTAACGTACTAATCAATTGATACGTGTCAGCCCTTGGTGAATAGAACTTAATTCCCAAATCAAATAATGTGCTAATAGCTAGCTCTAACTCTGCTATAGAACTTAGTGCTAATTGATTAATTAATTGCTTAGCACTATGTATTTGTCCATCAGCAAGTATGCGTAACACTTGATAATACATCTTAAAAATTAGTTTATCAAAAAATGAAAAAATTGAAGAAAAAATTATAATTGGGAATTAAGGATATGTAATGAATATTCAAATAAATCTAATACACAATGACAGATTGCTCATCATGTTGGGCTAAAATAGGGTGACCATCGGTAGGCCATGTTTTTTCTTGCTCTAAATAAAGTGCTGTTTCAAATTTCATCAATTATTGCCAATAAACGTTCCAATGCCCCTCGGTTTTGTTCCACAAATAAACGCCCTTTTTCCCCCGTTTGTTTTGTAAGTATCTTATCGTTCAAATATATTTTAACAATATTGGCTAATTGTGTCGCATCATTTATTTGTTGAGCCGCCCCTACTTTTAGAAGTTGACGACAAATTTCTTCACATTCAAAGACATGATGCCCCATAATGACGGGTAAGCCAACAGCCGCAGGCTCTAATAAATTATGTCCCCCAATTGGTACTAAACTCCCCCCAACATAAGCAATATCACACGCAGCATAGAGTAAAGGCAATTCGCCCATCGTATCACCTAAATAAATTTCGGTTTGTGAACTTAATGAACCTTTGCTACGTCTAGCTACAATAAACCCGTATTTTTTGCATAAAGTGGCAACACGATTAAAACGTTCTGGATGACGTGGTACTAACATTAGTAATAAATTTGTAAATTCTTTTTTCAATTCACAAAAAGCATTAAGGACAGCTTCTTCCTCACCTTCATGGGTGCTTGCTGCAACCCATACTGCCCGATTTTTTCCCCATTGATGGCGTAACTTATTAGCTTTGTCAGAAAAATTGGCCGGTAAACGAGTATCAAATTTTATACTCCCTGTAAAATGTACTTTGGAGGGAGGTACGCCTAACTCAATAAAACGCCTCGCATCAATTTTGGTTTGAGCCGCTACTTCAACACCCGCTAACATTTGTCGTAAAAGTCCACCAATGTATTGATATCTTGTAGCTGATTTAGCAGAGAGTCTTGCATTAGCAAGTACTACGGGAATAGCTCTCGCTTGACAAGCATATAACAAATTAGGCCATAGTTCTGTTTCCATGAGAATGAGCAATTGAGGTTGTACACGATTTAAAAACCGTGTCATTGCATCCGGTAAATCATAAGGTAGATAAACATGCTGTACACTATCGCCAAATACTTCACGCACCCGTTGTGAACCTGTGGGTGTCATTGTTGTTACCAGTATTTGGTCTGGAAAACGAGTACGCAACACTTGAATAAGTGACACTGCCGCTTGAACCTCACCCATTGAAACAGCATGTATCCATACGCTTTGCGGTATTAGTGACGTAGGAATAAAGCCAAAACGTTCAGGCCAACGTTGCCAATAAGATCGCGCTCGTACACCGCGCCAAAGTAAACGCAATAGTATGAGAGGAATAAGTAAATAAAAAAGAAAAGTATAAAGTAAACGCAAAATAATTTTTGATAATTTTAATTTAAGTTCGATTTAATAATTTATTATAAAATATTAAAAGAATTTTTTACAAACAAAAATAAATCTTTAATCATTTAAAAAAAGATTAAAAATTTACTGATTATCACTTTTTATCACTTTAAAATTTTTTAATTTTTCAAATTAACATTTTTCAATTAAAGAATAGCTTTGTACATCCTAAAATTAGGATTTAAAAATATTAAAAAAATGACTCCCCTCCGAAAAATGGAATTTAATTAATTCGGAAACACAATGCATAATACCAGTAATCAAAAAGGTATTTCTGAATGCTGTGGAGGCATTTTTGAAGGCGGTTTTTGTAAAAGCGGTGGTGATGTTGTTTGCCGTGATGAGGAAAATTCAATCACGCGATTATCAACAATAACATCTCTAGGACGCACTTGACTTTTAAGGATAAGTCCTTCTAGTGTTTTGCAACGACTGAGTGCAACGTAAAGTTGTCCATGGGCAAAGGTTCCTCTTCCTAAATCGACAATCACTTTATCAAATTGTTTTCCTTGGCTTTTATGAATCGTGATAGCCCACGCGAGTCGTAATGGGTATTGTGTAAAAGAGCCAGTCACTTCCGTACTCACGGTTTGTGTTTTTTCGTCAAATTGATAAGCCAATATTTCCCACTTCGTTTTTTTGACAGTGTGAATTTTTTTGTCAGGCGTTTCAACTTGAATGAGGTTTTTCTTGATTTTTTTAATTTCACCCAAAGTACCATTCACCCAACAACCATCCGCATCATTTTTGACAAACATCACTTGTGCACCTTCTTTGATTGCTAAAAGTGCATCTGTTGGAAGCATGCTTTTATCAAATTTTCCCTTGGTTTCACCTTCAAATTCATGTTGTTGCATGGATAATCTTTCCAAATAGGTTGCATTGATTTGTGAAGCAAGTTTATTGGTTGTTGTTAAGGTAATGTAATAATCACCTGTTTCTGGCATAAACTGAGGTTGATAACGTTGATTAATACGTTGGATATCGTTGTAAGCTGCTTGATTGTTGCGAATGGTATTAAGCAAATAAAGAAACTCTTGTTCTTTTTGACGATAAACCTTAGTTAATTCCACAAATGCCATCTCTACTTCATCAAAAACTTTAGCACTGAAAAAAAATGGACTCTTATAGCTGGTGGAAAATAACCTAGCTTCTTCATCACTAGAAACAACTGGTGGCAATTGAAATAAATCACCAATAAAAATCATCTGAACCCCACCAAAAGGCTTATTGCAATTATTACCATTCAAACGCATAAAGCGATCTATGATATCCATCATATCTGCCCTCACCATTGACACCTCATCTATCACAATGATATCAAGAGACTGATAAAGTTTGCGTTTAGTTTTTGAGCGCAAGACTTTGACTTCATCGGGATGAATAGGGCGTGGTGGCAACCTAAAAAAAGAATGTAGCGTTGCACCACCAACATTGAGCGCGGCTACACCAGTGGGTGCAAGTACTGCTAACTTTTTCTTGGTGTGTTTTTTAAAATAATCCAACAAAGTGGATTTTCCCGTACCTGCTTTCCCTGTGATAAATACACATTTATCAGTTTTATCCATTAAATCATAAGCATTAGAAAATTCTTCAGTCAGTTCTAATGCCTCAGAGGATGCTTCAGTCACTATCATTTTAGCTGTTTCTTTATGGCTTGTATTTTGATTTAAAGCCATCTTCCAACTTTGTACTACCCATTTTGCAAGTGTCTTATCGAATCCTAAATTATCGTATAAACTTTGTGTCAAATGCCTTAACCATTCATCATTAGTGAACTCTTGTGGCGGATTTAATAAACCGATAGCAATATCTTCTTTCAAGGCATTGATAAGCATAAAAACTTCACGTTTGTATTGATTATCACAACGCTCACATAATAGAGTCTCAAAACGTTGAATATCATCACATAAACTAAGACCATGATCGGCTATGATTTCGCACAGCTTTTGGCGTGGTAAATTTTGCATATTATAAAATAAGGGGTAAAATTGGATTATGTACAAAAAAATAATTTGTTGATATTAATAAAAACAATTTTAATTCAAGACAGATTCTATAAGTTGAAGTGTTCTTAACAAAAGCTGCTTTAGATACTTTTTGCTTGAAAACTCCTGTGTAAACTTACGAAAGCACGTTTGGTACATATCTTATCATTTTTACAATAATTTGAAAAATGCTCAGAAAAAAAGTTGACATAAATATATAAATCGTGGAAAATCTTTCATAATATGTGCAGTTAGAAATTAATTATTCTCAAAAATCACTTACTTAGATGCAAAAGAATATTTTATGTATCATGACAACATTAAATAACTGATAATTCAAGTTTTGGTATTCAGAATTCAGTACTATTATATTGAATTTAAAAATAAAAACAACTAAATTTTGATTCCAAGTCGTCAACGCTTATATTTTGTATGGTTATCACTCTTTCTAGTCATCAAGTTCCGCACAGTCTTTGGCTTCGAGCTGCATCGTAAAGGTATCAAGTTGTAAGGCTTGAACGAAAAAACCTTGTATGCTCTCTCCCATCACAAACACGACTCTTAGCATGTTCTAATTTAGCCTGTACAAGCATGAGATAACGTATTTTTGCCATATAGATAGAAGCAATATGAGAAGCAAACGTTTCAGTTTGCTCTTTCAAAAAACCTAAATGTTGTGTAGCGAATTTAAAACACACTTCAATGCCCCATCGCATGGCTGTGTAGCGGTACTTTTTCTTGTTTCTTTTCATTCTCAATACCGCTGTGAGGCTGTTATCTAAACTAGCTTTTATAGTCGCCTTAGTACCAAACCATGCATCACCAAGTAGATAATCTGTTAGAGTAGGTAAGTCTAGTTTTTTTGTATTACGCTTCATGTTTCCACCTATGTTATAATTTTGTTAAGAAAACGACATTATGAAGCATTATTTCTTTTGCATAGTTATTTTTTGTAAATTACCACAAGGGAGTATGGAATAACGACTTGGAAGCAAAATTTAGTTATTTATACTTTAAAATTCAATATATTAATACTAAAAATTGAACCACGAAACGTGAATTATAGGAGTTTCTTGCTTGTGGACTATTTTAGGGTGTTTATCTTTATCTTTTGTAACTGAGGAGTGTATGATGCTATTGCTTATGCAGCCTCCCATTCAATAATCAAAGTCATCCACCACTTCCTCATTTTCAAATTTAAGTAATTCATCTATTAATTGATCACAGATTGTGACACTTTGCCTATATCCCTCACAATCCAGCAAAAAATTATATCTATATTCCTCTGCACAAACTGTAATAACTTGTAATGCCATAAAATATTTTGTTTTATCTGTTCTGAATTTTGTATGTGCGATCACTTCCTCTAATAATTTTTGCAATTTATGGCTTTTACTGTATGAACCAAATTGACTTTTTGTTTCTAAGAGATACTTAAAAAATAACTCGACCATTTGTTGGTAATGAAAACATTCTATTGAACAGTCTTTAATGTCTGTTGTTGCTAAAACATCTATTGCAACAGCATGTTCCCAAGACTTACCGGCTAAGTTTTCAATGTTTTTGAATTTTTCTAATTTTTCTTGATACATGATTGTATTTTTAGTTAAATGACTGGTGTTACGCATTGAAATATAACTACAGGGATTGTTTATAAAAAAGGATTAAGTCGGTGGTTCGATTTGGTTTTTTATCCTTTTTGAAGGTGGACTTCATGGCGGTGCTTTAGAAGGCGTTCCAAAATTGAAAAGCCTCTAAAAACCAGATGGTAGACTTCGCCAATGTCAGAATTTGTTGTTTCGGGAATGAGGTACGATTTCCCGAAACTTCGATATAACTTAGGTTTCGGGAAATACGCTTACTCCATTCCCGAAACAACCATCAAATTTGCGAAGGTATTGAGATATTATGAAAGGAGTCATGTAAGCGATTTATATTATACGGTAGTCGCCATGATGAGCCTGGGTAGTTTTGCGGCGGTTGCCTTAGGACTTGTTGCCTTAAAAGTCTTAATCAAAGGCATTCGTGTGCAGTTAAAGGCTTGTTTCCTTCCTTGGAAATGTAGGAGGAATTGAAATTTTAATGTCTATTTTTCAATTGGCGGTTTAGGCTGAGTATAACCTTCAATAACTTTCTTCTCTAATCCTTCCATAACTCCAATCGCCGCAAAACTGGATAACACATCTAGGTTGGTTTGCAAGTTATCAGTCTTGTCACCCAAATTAACGATATTATGTGGCATGTTAACTTTGATATCTTTAAGGTGGGGATAGATGATTTCGGTGATTTGGCGTTGGATTTCTGCCAGATGAAGTTCTGCAATACGATCTCCATATTTTGCTTTGAGGATGTCTGCTTCAGCAATGCCTTTTTCGCGCATTGCTTTTGCTTCAAATTGGGCAGCTTCAAAGTTTGCCTTTTGAATTTCTTTATCTGCCAAGGCAATTGCTAATTCTTTGGCTTTATTAATTTCTGACAATTCCTTAACTTTGTTGTATTCCACAACCTCAATATTCCGATTCGCTTGAGCAATTTCTAACTCCTTAGCTTTGTCAATAACCGCCAATTTCTTAACCTTTTCATATTCAACGATTTCTTTGTCAGCTTGCTTTTTAGCTTCTTCCACTTCGCGCTGTTTGCCTATGACAGCTAACTCTTTCGTCTTCAATGCCCTTTGTGTTTCCTCAGTGCGCTCAATTTCAACATTAAGCTGCATGGTTTTGGCCTGTTCTTTAGCAGTTTCTTGTGCTTGAATGGCTTTGATACGATCACCGACTAAGCGTTTTTTCTCAGCCAATAGTTGTTCCAATTGACTTTCAGGAATGGGATCACCTAATGCAATGTAAACCGCTTCAATACCATAATTATCTAATCGGTTTTCCATGCGTTGTTTTTCCCCATTTTTATTAGTTATGGGAACTGTTTTCCAAACCAATGTATTCGTTTTGTGCAATTGCGTTGATTTTTCTTGTTCTAAACTAACAGGTGCTAAAGTCATTTGTTCAATTTCAACTTGTCTACGTTCAGTTTTATAAATACCATATTGAAGTTGATCTTCCAAAGCGGATTTAAACTGATTGAAGCCACCCAAGAAAAACTCATCTCCCGTGTATTGTGTTGCTGTCATCACAACAACATCACGAGAAAGCTTGATCAATAATGAATCAATTAATTCATCGAAATTTCTAAATTCTCGATGAATCATTTTCATCTTTTCCCGATTGCGCGGTAATTTATAGCGAAAAGTGGCTGGAATTTCTGCTGTATAGGTATCAGCAAATGTCACCTTAATGGGTCCCTTACGGCGAAGCTGATGTCCCCCATAAGCAATACCAAAAGTCACTGTCCAATCTTGTGCATAACGGGTTATTTCAAACAAAAATGGGAGATTAAAGTAAATTCCAGGGCCTTCATAGACTTCAACCTTTTTGGTGAGGAAGTTTTGATAATGATAGAGATAACCCGATTCTGTCGTAAAGATAGAATACTGTGCTAAAAATAGGGTTAGGGCCAAAAGAATGGCACTGAATATAGCAATTATCCTTGTAAATGGCATTATGTTTTTCCTTTAATTGAGTCACGGAAATAAACGAATTTATACTGAATGCGGAAACGACATACCTGCCAGGTTTTTAAAACCTAGCAGGTATAAAACTCAGGGATTTGGTACTATTTGATGATCCACCATATTATCTTCAAGCATTTTATTGCTTTCAAGGGCTTTTTTCTCTAACCCTTCCATAACACCAATTGTAGCAAAACTCGACAACACATCAAGATTCGTTTGTAGGTTATTGCCTTGTTCACCTAAATTGACGATATTGCGTGGCATGGTGAGTTCGATACCCTTCAGATTAGGGTAAATGATCTGTGCAATTTCTTTTTGAATCTCAGCCCGGTAAATGTCTGGAATACGGGCTTCATACTTTGCTTTGAGAACTTCGGCTTCAGCCTTACCTTTTGCGAGTATGGCTTGGGCTTCAAATTCTGCCGCTTTAAAGTTAGCCTTTTGAATTTCTTTATTTTTTAGGGCTGCATTTAATTCCTCCTGTCTTTTAGCTTCTAAGTTAGCCTTTTGAATATCCCGATTTATCTTAGCTGCGTTTAATTCCGCCTGTCTTTTAGCCTTAGCGATATCCTTTTGAATATCCAGATTTGTCTTGGCTGCGTTTAATTTCTCCTTTGTTTTAGCCTCAGCAATAGCTACAGCAATAGACAATTCCCCCTCTTTTTTTGCCTTGTGAATTTCCTGTTCTGCCTTTACAATTTTCAACTGCTTTTGAGCGAGAACTAAATCGTTGTCTTTCTGAGCCTTCAAAATTTCTTGTTCCTTTTTTGCAATAGCAGATTCTTTATCTTTCTGAACCTCCAAAATTTCATTCTCTTTAGTAATAATGGCTAATTCTTTCGCTTTCTGAGCCTCCAGAATTTTATTCTCCTTCTCAAATTGTTTTTCCTGAATTTCTATCTCATTCTTAATCTTAGTCAACTGAAGCTTCATTTCCTTATTACTTGTCTCTTCAGCATTATCCCACTCGTCTTTCTTATCAGCCTTCTTATCCTTATCAAGACGGCTTTTAATCAAACGTTGCGCCAGTTCAGGTTCTGGTATAGGCGTACCTAATGTAACTCGTATTAATGTAATTCCGTAATTAGACAATGAATCTTCTTTCGAGTCTTTTTTAAAAGACGAAAGGTTGTCGTTATCTATTATTTTCTGTATTGAAGTTTTTTGAGAATTATTTGTTGTTTCCTTTGAATTTTTTTTAGGACAGTCCGTCTGTATCATGTCCTTGGGGTATTTACCTAGTAATTGTTTTTCAAGCTCCTTTCTGAACTTCTCTAAACCACCTTCTTCAAAAAGACATTCGCCCCCTCCCTTATATTGCATTGCAGCATTCACTATCGCATTGTGGGATAAGGGAAGTAATAATGCATTAATCACATTTTCACGAGGAAAATCTTTATGGATTTTTTCAAGATAACTTTTTTCACCTGATGGACAATTATCTGGTGATTTACTATTTTTACCTTGTGAGCTATTCTCTTTAAGAGAACACTCTTTTTCATTTGGTAGTTTATAGAAAAAAGTGACCGGAATTTTTACTTGGAAATTGTCGTTAAAATGGAAATCCATCGGTTCCTCATGCTGGTAGTCCGATTCACCAGTAAGACCATTGCCAAAATCAATGACCAAGAGTTGTTTATAAGCTGTCTCCTGCGACCACGGTTTTTTAAGAATCCATCCGAACACCTTAATTTTTTGGTCGTACCACAATTTATCATAAGAATAAATGTAGCCAGATTTAGGGGTAAAAACGATTGAATTCCAAGTGAGGTATATGAACACGCATAAAAAAATAAATATCCATAGCTTTTTAAGTCCCTTAACGAATATTTGGCTAGCCTGCCGCAAATCTTGATAAATCGTTACTGAAAGTGATATTTCAGGTGCTGGCTGGGCATCTGTCGTTTCTTTTATCACTTCCTTTTGGGACACGGGTTTCTCTGGCATTATAAATATTTCTCCTTATGTAACGCTATGGAATTATAATAATCATTCAACTTATATACTCCAAACGTTTAGGTTTTCGGATTATGAGAATATACTAAAAACGCACGCCAGACAGGTTTTCAAAACCTGTCAGGTCTTAAATCCGAAAACTTGAACGTTCAGAGTATATTTTGGAGTCCAAGATTTATCTTGACAGACTGCCAAATTAAAGTTTGGACTTCTCGTATTTTCCTATTTAGAGACAGTGTTACCTTCAACGGCTTTCTTTTCAAGTTTTTCCATGACACCAATTGTAGCAAAACTTGATAACACATCCAGATTAGTCTGAAGACTGTTGCCTTGTTCACCCAAATTCACGATATTGCGTGGCATAGTAACTTCAATGCCTTTCAGATTAGGATAGATGATTTGAGCGATCTCTTTTTGAATTTCAGCTTGATAAATCTCTGGAATACGGGCTTCATACTTTGCCCTGAGAACGTCGGCTTCTGCAAGCCCTTTTTCTCTAATCACCTGGCCTTCAAATTTTACAGATTCAAGATGTGCTTTTTGAACATTTTGGTCTGCTTGAGCAAGGGCTAACTCTTCTGCTTTTTTTGCTAACTGCACTTTCTCATTCGCCTGAACAATGGCTAACTCTTCTGCTTTTTTTGCTAACTGCACTTTCTCATTCGCTTGAACAATGGCTAACTCTTGCGCTTTTTTCGCCAATTGCACTTTCTTGCTTTTTTCAACATGAGCCAGTTTAATGGTTTCTTCTTCTTTGACAAGGGCTAACTCTTCCGCTTTTTTTGCCAACTGAGTTTTTGTTTCTTTCTCAATATTCGCCAACTTAATTCTCTTTTCCTCTTCAACGAGGGCTAATTCTTTCGCTTTATTTGCTAAAAGTACATTTTTCTCTTTTTCAACGGTAGCCAATTGAATCTTCTCATCTTCCTTTTCAAGAGCAAGAGCTTCCTCTTTTTTCAACAGACTCCCTTCTTTTTGTGTTTCAAGATTAGCGAGATGAATTTTCATATTTTCTTGAGCAATAACTAATTCTTCCTCTTTTTTAGCCTTAGCAGTTGTTAATTCAACGGCTAATTCTTTTTCTGTAAGAGCCAACCGAATTTTCTTTTCCTCTTGAACAATGGCTAATTCTTCCGATTTCTTAGCCAGCTTAATTTTTTCACCCACATCAATAAGAACCAATTCTTTCTCTTTATTAGCCTTTTCAGTTGCTTTCTGTTTTTCAATACTAGCCAACCGAGTTGCCTTATCCCTCTTAATATTGGCCAACTGCGTTTGCTTATCTTTCTCAATATTAGCCATCAGGATTTTTTGGTCTTCCCACACCAAAGCTAATTCATCTGCCTTCTTATTGGCAACTCTATCAAACTCCTTTTTGTCGTTTAGCAACTGTTCTAGGGCTTCCTCTGGCACAGGTACTCCAAGCGTTACTTGTATCACATCAATGCCATAATCCACAAGCGATTTTTTTTCTAAACGTTCAATACGACCATCTGTTCCTTTAATAGGCACTGTTTTCCACACTTTTAAGCTCGTTGTTTTAGAAGAACTCATTTCTGCTAAATCTCTTCTTCTCACTTCAACTTGTTCGCGTTTTGTTTGATAAATACCATTCTGAAGTTGATCTTCCAGTGCAGTTCTAAATTGGTTTAAACCACCCTGAAAAAATTCTTCGCCAGTGTATTGGGTTGCCGTAATCACCATAACATCACGAGATACAGGGATTAACATGGCATCAACCAATTTTTCTTGGGAGGTAAAATCCCGATGAATTCTTTCGATATTTTTTTTGTTACGCGGCAATTTATAGCGAAAAGTCGCCTTAATATTTGCTGTGTAACTATCGGCAAAACGGAGAGTCAGTGGACGTTTGCCACCACGAATTTGTTGCCCTGTGTAGCCTGTACCAAAATCAACAATCCAAACTTGCTTATAATATGTTACTGGTGCAAAGGGAATTTTAAAATGAATCCCTGGTGTATCATATACTTCCAATTCACCGGTTAGCACGTTATCATAAAGATAAACGTAACCCGATTCACTGATGAAAACAGTTGAGTTTACAGCGAAATAAATGACTAAGACTATAATAATTGGCCACAAGGATTTTTTGAAGATACTCATGAATATTTGAGAAACACCTCGTGCATTTTGATACATAGTCTTAAAAGAGGGTGCATCATCATATCTGGCATCTGATGATATTCCCCCTTTTTGGGGTAACCCATATTCTGTTCCATAAGACATTAAATTTTTCTCCTTTTGGTTTAAAATGAGTAATGCTTGAGCGTCATAATATGTATTCCAATGCTGGAACGTTGGAACAAGAAAAACGCTTTTTCCAAAATAAATTTTGGACTCCAGAAATCCGGAATCCAAGATTTATCTTGGATTTTTTTGCGATTTTCCGAAGAGTTTACTTCATTTTTAAGGACTTTTTTTTCCAATCCTTCCATGACACCAATCGCAACAAAGCTTGATAATACATCAAGATTTGTCTGTAGCTTATTGTCTTGTTCGCCTAGATTGACAATGTTACATGGCATGGTAAGTTTTATGCTTTTCAGACTGGGGTAAATGATTTGAGCAATTTCGCCTTTAATTTCAGCCATGTAAATATCTGGAATACGGGCTTCATACGCGGATATCAATACATCCGCTTTAGCAATACCTTTCTCTCAAATGGCTTTTGCTTCAAATTGCGAAGATTCAAAATTAGCCTTTTGAACTTTTTAAGAGCTTCTCCATTTGCCATAAAATTTTCCTCGCATTCTGTACGTGGAATCCAAAGCGAAACTTTAGTGGAGCTTGTAGCACAAAAAAATTTGCCGCAACAAATGCTACGCGTTGAAGTCCGAATGCATAAAGCAATTAAGTACAAAACTTCGCTTTAAACTCCATAGCGAAAAAATTGCCGTACTTAAGTTAACAGTCTCTAAAATAATTTGAACTTTAACATGAAAATTCACATTTAAGAACAATGATAATCAAAGACTCGAATTGACCAACCTTCATAACTGTTTTTTGTGCCAGGCTCTCCACCTAGCGATACTTTTTCCAACATCCCTTTCACTTCCATTTCGTCAACACATTCAATAAGTGTGTCGCTGAGTAAAATGATTTGTCTTTTCCCTACATTCATATAATTTTGCAATGTACGTTTTATATTGAGTTTACCTCCCAATCCAGAGGGGAATAACTGAGAATGGCTTAAGACGGGATGTTGCATGATTTCTTGTGGTGGGGTGAGATGACCGTTTAGATGAATCCGCTTGCCATCACAGTTTAGCCACGAAGCGGGATTGGTATTATCAACCGTACAATAATTACTGTCTTCTACATTAATCATTGAACGGCTGTAGCAGTCGGCATAACTGCTATGGGAAATTAAAGCAGATACCAATAATAAGGAAATCGTTAAACTGTTTTTCATATATTTCCTCCCATTGTGCAAGATATGAAAATTAAGAGAATGAATCTTTAAATATAATTGTCGCTTAAATTTTTTATTAGGAATGGTCATGAAATAATTTTCCGTTTTAAATATTTGGCGTGTTGTCTGACAACAGGCACCTTCGGATGAATATAGTATTTTCTATTTCACCCTTAAAAAATATGAATATAGTGCCAAATTTGTACTTCACCCTAAGGTGGGTTTTCTCAGACAACACCCCATTTATAGAATTATATTTTATGAAAAAATGTTGCAATTTATATCTAACCTTCTGTATAGTGAAGGTAAATTTTAGGTGATTAAAAAAATGAAAATAATCTATATTGTAGGTGCAGGTAGAAGTGGTACAACCATTTTGGATATTTTACTTGGTAATGGTAAAGATATTTTGAGTTGTGGAGAACTCAATCGCTTTGTGGTAAGAAACGGAGTACCAACTTATTGGTGTCATAAAAAAAATTCTCCCACATTTTTATTCTGGAAGAACATAAAAGATCAATTGATGGCGAAATTTACGAGTGGTATTGACTTTTCGGAATTAAATAAAATAAGTTCTCAATATGAATACCATTCAGGTTTTTTCAGAAAATCGGCCAATAAAAAGGATTTTAATCGCTATAGCCATTTTATTTTAAAATTTTACGAAACGCTCGAAGAAAATGTTGAACAGTCAACAATTGTGGATTCATCGAAATATCCAAGCCGTGCTCTCAGACTGGCAAAAATTCTCCCTTACGAAATTAAGTTCGTTTACTTGAAACGTGATCCACGAGGAGTTGTTCATTCTTTCTCAAAAAAAGGATTACCGAACCAATCTAAGCCTTGGTTATTTGCCAATATCTTTTACTTTAGCGTTAATTTTTTATGTCAACGTGCCGTTGCTCAATTGAAGAAAAAACATCAAGTGGTTGAAATCAAATATGAAGACTTGATCACTAAGCCTCTTGATACACTAACTGTTATTCAAAACGAACTACAAATTGATTTAGAACCCGTTTTAGAAAAAGTCAGAAAGGATGAATTTCTAACGATTGGGCCTCTTTTTGAGGGAAGCAGAATAAGAATGAAAGAAAAACTAAAGTTAGAAGTGAAGCCGTCTGTTTTTCCTAAAACGTTCAAAAATTTTTTAACAAGGTTTATGAATTTGAGTATTTATAAATAGCATTTAGGAGTCCAAACTTTAGTTTGGAATAAAGCCCAAGATAAATCTTGGACTCCAAAATCTGTTTACTTATCCCAATCAAAATCCACGCAATTCATTAGCCACAGTTGTTTGTTATGGAGTCCAAACTTTAGTTTGGAATAAAGCCCAAGATAAATCTTGGACTCCAAAATTTTTTTAGTTATCCCAATCAAAATCCACGCCTAACAATTCGTACAGTTGTTCGTTATAGGGTTTAAAATAATCCACTAACTGTTGTCGAACTGCTGAATCCATTTTTTCATATTCTTTTGAGTCAGATTTTTTGCCAGCATTCGTTTTGGCAGAATTAACCAAAGCGAAGTGTTGCCCATAAGCATTGTATTTTTCATATTTCGCTAATGTCCATTGCGGCAATTCCAAAAATTCTAGGGTGTTTTGGAGAACTGTTTGTGGATCAGTATAAAGTTCTTCACTCTTTAAAAACAAAATTTGTTGTCTGGGAAAAACATCAAGCCATCGTCTTAAATGATCAATATAAATTCCCTTTGATAAATAAGCATGGGGATGGTAGATACGTCGGACATGTTTTGCCTCTCCCAATATGTTTCCCTCTTCAAAACACGCCCGTTCTGCAATTTGATGTTTGATTGCTACTTCAAATGGAAGAGTCTCCCGCCCAGCACGAACTGCTTGATAATAATGGGAATAAGCTCTCTCCACCGGATTTCTAAGCAAAGCGATTAATTTCACATTTGGAAGCGTTTCTTTTATCCGGCTAGGGACTAAAGGATGATGCATGTAAGAGGGAGTTGCTTCACCAGTGACGAAATTTTTTTTAAAGTATTTAGAAATAAAAGAGGGAAAATAGGTTCGATAGTAATTAATTCCCTTATTAAATTCGTAATCAAAAAAACCGATTTCTTTCAATGTCGCTGATGCAATATTGGAATGTGCGGTTAAATAGTTATATAAAGAAGTTGTACCCCCTCGGGCAACACCAAAAATAATAAAGTGAGGCAACATTCTTAAAGAAGAAGTATACTGTCTTATTTGTAATTGACTCTTCTGATAATTTTTAATGAAGGGATTTTTAGAAAATTTTTTATACATAAAACTTTTTTTAAACAATTAAGGAAAAATTCAATTTTTTCAATAAAATACAAATAATTACAAACTGATGTTACGCAGATAGAGACACACGGCTGTGTGTCTCTACAGGAGTATGCGTAACATCAGTTACAAGGATAAATAGTTCAAAACGAAATTAAGTTGGATTTCATGCAAAGCTTTGTTTTGAATTCCAATATCATTTTTCTTTTTTAAAATTTACATAAAACGACGAAACTTAAACGGTAATTTGCTATTTTGGTTATCTGTTACAGATACTTGACTCTTATGTTCTTTGCGATTATGTAAATAGCCATCACTCCACCCAATTATTATAAATAACAAGGTTAAATTCGTTGTATTGAGTGATACGGTGGCAAGACAAAAAAATTCATGGACGAACAAGCTTAGTAAAGTGATAGCCAATGCCGATTTTGCAGGAGTCATAGCAGGTTGACTCATAATATGGGCAAATAATTTTAGCATTATAAAGAAAAATAACGCTAAAAGGCAGCCCACTGCAATTAAACCATGATTTAATGCTAAAAATAAATAAGCATTATCAACAGAGGGTTGAACAGTATCTTTAGGCCACCCCATTCTTCCCCATCCCCACACCCATCGATCCAGTACAATTTCTCCATAAGTAATATACAATTCAAAACGATAAGCAATTGTTCGACGTTCTTGTGATGTTTCTCCAGCCTCTTCTCTGCCCACCGATGCAAATTGGTTAAAAGCTTCATTCATACCCATTGCACCAATAACAATACCTCCTATCATTGCAAGAATAATAAGATATCGCACCAATGGTTTTTTGCTAAAACTCACTATTATTGATAAAACAAAAATGACACCTCCTATCAAAATAAGTCCAAGCCAAGGTGCTCTTGATAGAGGTGCAAAGACACCAAATAATAGAACAATGGTCATTATTTGAGGAACCGTGAAAAAAGGCAACGAAAAATTTTTTAGTTGAGAAGGCCAAGCACGATTCCATACAAGCCACTGATGTAACTGAAAACCGATTACCATGATAATGCCAGCTTGAATAGGGTGTATAAAAGGCCCATTTGCCCGAGCCATACCCCAACGAAATCTAACAGCTCGTGCCCAACCGAAGTCAAAAAATCTACCCAGTGCACTTTGCCAAACCGTATAACCAGTACGAAAATGATTTTCATAAACGAGAAAGAATGAGATAATAAACAAAACTAGGACAATACGTTTAGCAAATTCTATTCGCAAACCTGCTGGCTCAATCAAACTTTTAGCGAGAACATAAGGACATATTACCGATAGAAGCATACGAGCCATTAAATTTTGAGCATCTTTATAGCCATAGTTGATATATTCTGAAGTGGATATAAAAAATGTAAATCCTAGAACAAAAACATCAGTTAGTGTGAACTTCCAACCAGGCATTCCACGCACTAAAAAGGCCAGTATAATCGGTATGACAGCAGCTTCGTAGAAATTGGGATCCGGAATAAATGGAGGTTTCCATTGATAATAGGGTGGAAACAGGAGAAGAGTCGGGACATAAACATTTAAAAAAGCCTTGTGTGGGGAGTGAGTAAAGGCAAAGTAGGCTGCAATAAAAGCGGGTATAAGTACAACAGTGGTCAACAATGTTTTATTTCCCCTTACTCAATAACCGAAGAAAAAACGAGAGTGAATATTTACCTCAATGGCGTTGCTCATCATTTTGTTAATCGTCTCTCTTGTCGAAAAACCTGCCAGGTTTTCAAAACCTGGCAGGTTTATAAAAGGAAACCCTCATTTTTAAGGAAGAGATTAGGAATGTCAAAATTATTTTATGCACATTCTTCAATGTATAGAAGTTTTTCCAAAACGTGTTTTGATTAAAATCTTAAAAGCGGTAGAAACACGTCCTAAAGTCTTTTTGATATCAAAATCTTTATCTTTCTTAAAAAGTAATATGCCTTTTAAAGTTCTAAGAAAGGCGAGTAAAACGATAAAAAAGAAATCTGCCAACACCCAAAGAATATTGTGATTTTTTCTAAAATAAATGTATTCACTTTCCATATTATACTTTTCAGTGAATTGACCCTTTTCAGTGACTTCAGTCAGTTTCGCGCTGTTCACACCACCGAGATGAATCACATCATTTGGATAGAAAAATACTTTATAACCTTCTTTCTTGATTCTGATACATAAATCGACATCATCAAAATACATAAAAAAATCTTGGCGGAGGAAAAAGTCAAATTTGTCAACAATCTTTTTAGGAAAGAGCAAATAACAACCCGGCACCCAATCACATTCAAAAATACGATTATGATCCTGTTCTATATCATCAATGCCCTTTAAAAAGGAATTTTTGTTATTTACCCAACCCGTTTGATTTAAGAAGATGTTCCATGGAGTCGGAAAATATCTTGCAGATGGTTGCATTGTACCTTCTCTATCAACAAGACGACATCCCAGCACACCACAATCCGGATTTTTTTCCATAAAATCAAAACTTTCCTGTAGGCTATCTTTACCCACAAAAGCATCTGAGTTAAACATGAGAACATATTTACCTCTTGCTTTGGGATATCCTAGATTGTTGGCTCTGATAAATCCCAAATTAGTAGGACTTTCTATAATAACCGTGTCTGGAAATTTTTCTTTAACCATCTGCACCGTATTATCCGTTGAACCATTATCGACATAAATAATTTCTTTATGCAAATTATCATTGGAATTTTCGATAGAGGTAAAACACTCTTCTATCAATTCTTGAACGCTACAGGCAACAACAATAATTGATATATCTATATTTGTATTGTCCATATTTAATTGTTTATCTTAAAAATAATAATGGATAAAAAATTCTATAAACCTATTGATTTTTTTCTAGTTCCCACGTGCCAGCCTCAATGCCATTAATTCAAATGGCAGCAATGCTGCGGGAGTGGATTTTTAATAATCCCAAATAACCTGAGTTCGATGTAAAAATAGAGTTAATTCAATATCGTTCCCAAATTTTATTTGGGAACGCACTGTCTGCCAAGCTTTGCTTGGCAAAACTCGAAGCAAAGCTTCTGATGCATTGTGTGCCCAAATAAAATTTGGGAACAATTGTCACAATTATCAGTGTATTATATAACAAATATAATTAGTTATATTCATCAACTTATATCGAACTCAGGTTAGATATTTCGTTAACGGAATTCAAAGTTCCGCTTTGAACTCTAATAAGATTACCTTAACGGAATTCAAAGTTTCTCTTTGGACTCCAATTAAGATTACCTTATTTTTTAATACGAAAATCTTTCAGCCAATTTGTGGCTTTAAGTTCAGAGATAAAATACTCTGTTAACAAACTGTTACCATAGGGAGTTAGATGAGAATGTCCTTTTTCAAAATAAATCTTAACCTCAGGATTAGCCGCTTCCACAAAGTTTGATATAGGAGTGAACATGTTCAATTGTTTGCGTACTTCAGGCTCAAACTTTGATAAATGGCTGACAAATTTAGTGCGTGAAATACGATCTGGAATTTCTAAAGCTCCAAATTGTGCATTGTTTCCATTGCTAATACGCTTAGCTTCTTGTAATAAACTTACACTTAAACGCCTTGGATACACATTTTTTCTCTTTTTTACTTTACCTGTTATTGCTTTGTTAGGTTGACGAATAGAAGCCAATATCGCTTTGATTCTTTTGGCAGCGGCTTCTCGGATAGCCGAATACAACTGACTATTTTCAATTAACCAGCGGTAAACGGTAAATTGAGATAACCAATCTCGGATTTTTATAGCCGGTAAATAATTTGCTTTGAAACGAACCAATTGATTTTCGGCATTAATCTTAAAAAGCATCGACCTTACATTATCAGTTAAATCGGTACTATGCCATTGAAATATCACGACATCTGGTTGGTATTTTAAACCTTCATTTTGCAAAGCAATTAACATCTCAGCCGTGCCAAAACCGCTGACTGCAAGATTAATCACTTCACAAGGATAGCCTTCGGCATTCAACTTTTGTTCTAAAAGATATGTAAAGCTATCTTTTAAATCCACTTCATAGCCCATGAAAAAAGAGTCTCCATAGAGCAAAATACGACACTCTTTTTCAGCCTTTTTAAAAGGATATTCCTTATCAGAACGCATGCCTTGTGCATTAATCCTTATTTGAACTTGTGTTTCAGGCGTTGTTTGCCAATATTGTGCATTAGGTACATTCATACGCACACCATAAGGTGCTGCTGTTACATAGCGTGGCATCAAAGGGGTTGGATTAAAGACACGTACAAACATTTCGCCAAAAACGAAACAATAACAAACCAAAAAAATGGCGTAGAGCAATTTTTTCATAACTAAAAATTGAAGTAGATAAATTGTTGTCCACCCTGTGAAAATAAAAAGAGTAGACTAAATAGAACAAACAGTTGGATATTAAAACGTAAAAACCAATTAACATTGCCAAGTGGTTCAAGATTCTTAAACCATAATTGTAAAGCTTGAAACGCTAATAACGGCCAGAGATAAAATGCAATTGTTGCAAGGTAAGGCGTGTACTCCAATGTATTTATGCCTGTCACAAAAATCCATACAGTGTCTAGTGAAGATGCACGAAAAAATAGCCATCCAAAAAGCGTCAGTATAAACATAACAAAGATTAAAGCAATATCCTGTAAACGTTGTATCAGAATAGACGCGGTGCGTTGACTTAGCCAATCATCTACGTTTAACTTTCGATAAATAACCAAAATCAAACCGTGATAGCCTCCCCACAATACAAAATTCCAGGCAGCTCCATGCCAAAGTCCCCCTAACAACATTGTCAACATTAAATTACGATAAGTAATCAACGTACTCCAGCGATTGCCACCCAAGCTAATATACAAATAATCTCTTAACCAAGTGGATAAACTAATATGCCAACGTCGCCAAAATTCTGAAGGTGTCCGTGCAATATAAGGAATATTGAAATTGAGCATGATATCAAAACCCAACATGCGGGCAAGCCCACGCGCTATATCACTATAACCAGAGAAATCGCAATAAATTTGAAAAGTAAAAGCCAATACAGCGGCCATCAATTCACCACTACTTGCCACTGAAGGATCTGCAAATACTCTATTAACGATGGGTGCAAGATTATCTGCAATAACCACTTTTTTATATAAACCCCATACACATAACCACAAGCCAGTGCGTATATCAATCATGCTTGGGGAGCGTAAGCGTTTGAACTGTGGCAATAAATGTTTTGCTCTTTCAATAGGACCCGCAACCAATTGAGGGAAAAAAGACAAAAAGGCCGCAAATTCTACAAACTGTCGTGTAGGCTTAAATCGTTTCCGATAAATGTCGATGGTATAACTCATTGTTTGAAAGGTATAAAAAGAAATACCTACAGGCAAAACAATATTGAGTGTAACACTGTCAACTTGCCAACCTAAAATAGCTGCTGATTGCTGAAAAGAATCAATAAAGAAGTTGAAGTATTTAAAAAAGCCAAGGATTCCTAAATTAACAATAACGCTGACTGTCACAAAAGCTTTTTTACGCAATTTTTCTTCTAATTGCATTAACTTGCCATGTACTACCCAACCCAATCCAACAAAAACAAAGAGTAATCCTAGCATCCACGCCGTTTCACTGAATGAACCTAGACTCAGCAAAAAAGCAGAACCCAGCAAAAGAAATAAGGATAAGCCTATACCTTGGCGGAAAGTGGGTTTTTCTTTGACAATGCCTAACGCTGTCACATAATCTGTCACAGTAGAAATCATGATCAAAATCAAAAAACGTTCATCCCACCAACCATAAAAAATATAGCTACCAATGAGAATGAGTAGATTTTGTGACTGCAAGCGATAACGCAACAACCAATACAGGCTGGCAAAAACGACAAAAAATAGTACAAAAATATAACTGTTAAATAACACTTGGGGAAAATACCTGAGTTAGTGGGAATTTAGAATGTTACTAATGGCTTGATTAAGATATCGATAGCCAAGTCGCGTTAAATGCAACGTATCTTTATTAACATTGTCATGCCATTGCCCTTGTTCATTTTTCAGCACTTTTGTGGTATCAACAACATGTAATTGTTCAGTGGGCGTTAAATCAAGCCAGTATTGATTGATTTTTTCAACACTTTTTTCAATGCGTTCACTCCAAACAGGTAAACGGGCAATACCAGGACTGGCTGGCGGAATAATGCTAAGTAAAATGACTTCAATGTTTCGTTCTACGAGGGCTTCAACAAAAAATTTTAAATTATCTTGACACTGTTGCACAATAATATTTTCACGACGCGGAACAACGCCTATTGTCACTAAATCATTGATTCCTAATTGTAATACAACGACATCAGGATTAAGTGCTAATACATCTTGTTCAAAACGTACTCGTAATTGCGCTGTTGTTTCACCACTAATTCCTCGATTAATCCATTCAATTTTTTCAAGATTGGGAATATTTTTCCATTGTGCAATTCGAGAGTCACCAAAAAAGACAACACGTTTTTGTTTTTTTTCAGGCACAGTTTTATTGGTTCTTTGATAAAAATTCTCATGAGTCGGAAAAGTCGCTGTTACTCGAAATTGTGTATAATATTTTTTAAGGACGTAGAAAAAAACACCGTTAAGTAAAATGCTTCCCAATAAAATAATGATTAAACTTGTACAAATAAGATAACGTTTTGACATAAATATTTAAAGGATTAAGTTAAATTATGAATAGTTAAATCGTGATGTTGTTATTTTATGAACACGATTGTCCATGCGACTTTGAGGGTTAACTAAAACTACAAATCGGAAAAACATGGTTTGTTCCCCATTATTTGCTACCAGATTCTTTCCAAACCATAATTATCAAATTCGCTATCTTTGCTGATTAATGGTACTTGTTCAAATAGGCTTTGAGCAATCAAGAGACGGTCAAAGGGATCACGATGATGAAAAGGTAAGTTGCTGAGTTGGATAAGATGATCTATCGTAACAGGCAATTGTGTAAATTCATTGTCCGCTAATTCTCTTGGAATTAAAACATTAAAAGGTTGTGAAAGATCAAGTTTCTTTAAACTGGTTTTTATTGTTATTTCCCAAAGTGTAACAATACTAATTAAGACTTCATTGTCGGCTTCTTGTATCAGTAGTCTACTACGTTGGCTTAAATTTTTATCGCCATTGATGAACCACAAAAATGCGTGGGTGTCCAACAGCACACGCATTACATATACTCCTTGAAGTCATCCAATGGTGCATCAAAATCATCTGTCATTTTGATTAAACCTTTAGAACTTCCAAAAACACGTTGTTTACGTACTTTAGATTGTTGTGTATGCGTAACAATTGTTTTAATTTGATTCAAGATGCCAAGTAATTGATAATAATCATGTTCTGCAAGCAAAATAGCCGTTTGTCCATGACCAATAGAAATTTTAAGCGGTTCATGCGTGGAAAGCATTTGTTGAACCTGTTGACGCAATTGTGGAGTCAGTTCGGATTGAGGAATGTTATGCATAGAAAAATTTCCACCTAATAAAGTAAAAAGCACAAAGCCTGAACACGAAAAATAACCGCAAAATCGAGCTCGTAGGTTGGAGTAAACTTGCGAACTCCAACACCATTTCTCTAATATTGAATGTTGGACTTACTGGAGTCAGTCCAACCTACGCGCTCATTAATATTTTATACACATTCCTTATGTATATGGAATTAAACTTTTAACTTCTTAAAAGTCCTGATATTGTAATAACTATCGTCTTCAAAGTCTCCATACTCATCTCGGTGTTTATGTACATCAGCGATGATATCAGAAACCGTGTATTTTGGTTCATAACCCAAAACTGTTTTTGCTTTTTTCCAGGTGACTTTGTAATTTCTGAAATCTTGAATATTCTTGATTTCAATTGCGATTTTTTGGCCTGTCAACGCTTCGACTTGATCCTTTACCATATCACCGACTTGACCAACGGTATAATTATCAGAAGCCACATTAAATACACCACTGATGCTTTGATCCGCTTGTATTGCTCTTAAATAAGCATTCGTTGCATCGCGAATGTCAAGGAGAGGTCGCCAGATAGAGGCATTGTTGACTGTTACTTTGCCATTGACCATACAACTTTTGTACATGGTATTCACAATGAGATCAAAACGGATACGTGGGCTATAACCACAAACAGTCCCTTGTCGCAGGGCAATCACCGAAAAATTATCATCCTGCATCTGAATAACACCACGCTCACCTTGCAATTTAGAAATGCCATAAGGATAACCGCAGGTAACGGGTGATCCTTCATCATAAAGTTCATTGACGGTATAGCCATAAACAGAACAAGAGGAACCATAAATAAAACGCTTAACACCTGCTAACTTGGCAATGTAGGCAAGATAAGATGGCTGGGCACCATTAGAAATGAAATTCATCGCAGGACTAAATTCCGCCATGGGATCATTAGATAATCCTGCCAAAAAGATAACTTGATCATAACCCTCAAAATCAGCTTGTTGACAATCAAATAAATCCTTTTCTATCACTTTAACTTCTTTAGGCAGATGATTACCAAACCACAATAAATCTATTACACCCACTTCATAGCCGTGTTCCAATAGCTTTGGTATTAAAAGAGAACCAATATAGCCCGCACCACCTGCCAATAATATTTTCATTGTTACTTTAATCTCCTTGAATTATTACATTAGCCAGCCAAAAAACTTAACGTGCAAAACACTCTAATAATTACACGAAACTTTGTATTATTTTTGGTGTGATAATCGACAAATTGTCGTCACACCTGTCATTGCGTCACAATTTCCGCATAATAACTACAATCTAAAGAAGTATCCTTTGGGACAGCAAATGAGAGATCATCAATTGACAATTCTGCAATCTCTTTTGACTCGTCCAGACTTTTAGCATATTCATAAACAGTGCGGCGTTTACCACCAATATGAACAATACCTGTAATATCTTTGGTGACGATAGCGACTATTTTAGCGGCGATAGTACGCACACTTTCTCTACTTGTCCATTGATCAATGAAAGCTTTAGGATACGGAAATTCGTTAGGACCAAAAGAAGTCCGTATAATTAAGGCGTTATCATATAAATTAACTGCACATTCGCCTCCCATTTTTGACCAAGCATACTTATTAACAGGGTTCACCGCTGCATCTTCTTTATAATTTCCCTGATTACCTTTAAAGACATAGTCTGTAGAAATATAAACCAGCCGCTGCTTATTTGTCATACACAATTTGACAATATTCGCTGTTCCGATGATATTTGCATTAATGGCTTCTTCAGGATTTTTATCTATAAGTGGCGGTGAAGTAAAAGCAGCCGCGTGAACGATCAGCTCAATCTTTTTACCTTTCAGATAATCTTGCATCTGTTGGTAATCCGTCACATTAAATTCCGATGATGTGGGATATAATGCATTAGGCCACAATTGCTTTACTTCACTACCCAATAAACCATGACCGCCTGTAAATAAAATTTTGTCTTCTTTCATAAAACTTCTCTAGTGCTAAATTTCTTCGATAAGATTTTATTCACATCGAATAAAAGGGATGCAAGGAACGTGTTAATTTTTTTGGAGCGTTCTAAATATTTGGCGTTCAAAGCAAAGCATTGTAAACCTTATAAAACTTCGCTTTGAACTTTGTACCAAATTTTTTTGAATTATTTTAATTGTTCGTATAAGAAATTATTAGAACGTTCATCAGCTAACCATGCTTCAAGTGATAAACCATTTTTGTCTTTATCACTCATTAACTGAGTAGAATGTACCAGTTCATCAAATTCTTTTTTCAGGTTTTGATCACATAATGACCAATCTATATCTGATGCTATTGGAGAAATACCAGCTTCACATCCTGGGCTATACTCACCAGAACAAAAATATTCAATCATGGTTTCTTCTGTGAAAAAGTTGCCATGTGCAAAGCCAGGGGGTACCCATATCCATTCGCTAGAATCGGCATTGAGATTAGCAGGCATATCATAAGCTATGATTTTACCTAACGTTTCCGAACCTTTACGAATATCTAACACAATGTCTACCATTCTCCCCTTGATGGTTCTGACAAATTTTCCCATATACGGATTCCATTGAAAATGTAAACCTCTAATCACCCCTTTTTTTGATAGGCTCTCGTTGGTTTGAACAAATTCAATTGTTCTCATAAAATCCGTTTCTGGGTGAGTTAGTAAGTCACTTTTTCTAAAAGGTTCGGTAAAATATCCCCTTTGATCACAAAAGCGAGCAAAACTAACTACCTTTATTGCTGGAATAGCTAAAGATTTAGCAGCTAATATTTTCATCGTCTTTTTTCTCAGTAAACCTTAAATTCAATAAATTTCAAATATTATGGCAATAAGTTTGCCAAGTAGCATAACAGATTTTTTTTGAAGAGTTCAAGGTAAAAATAAAATTGCAATAAATAATGAAAGATGAAAAATTAACAAAGAATTAATAATTATGTCACTTAGGCTTAAATATTAGTATCTTTAAGAAATTTTTGCAGCAATTTTAGAGTATAAAATAATTATTTAATAAACAAATAGTTATAAACAATCTAAAAAATATTTTTCCGGCTATTTTATTAAATAGATATTTTATAACGAATGGATAAACATGA
>JAUCGK010000106.1 GCA_030378085.1 Candidatus Parabeggiatoa sp. HSG14 | reverse complement strand
AATGATTTACAAGACGGTTCTCTGACATTCAGAATAGGTGAAAATGAGGTTTCCTTTCCAATTGATGAGGAAGTTAAACGGGCGATATTAGATTTTGATAAGCTGTATTGGGTGAATCTTTGTGGTGGGAGGTTTTGGATAGTGGATTAAAGTGGCAGAAATCCTCAGTATCAGTATTTTTAATGAGGTGTATTTGGTTTGAACGTTCTCAAAAACCAAGAACTACAGGAATTGTAGTTCTTTTAGATATTTTGTGATTACACTTGGCTATTTATTCAGTTGGCGTTGGCGAATTGGTTGTAAGTCTTTGAGTAATCTAGGGGGCTTCGATACAACTTTTTGGTTTTCTTGTTTTTGTCTTTCTCTGTAATAGTTACACAAGGCATGGACATCATAATTAAACTTAGCCGACATTTCTTGCCGGTGTTTATAAAGTTCTTCTATAATCGGATCGTTCCACATATTTAATCTCCTTTAATCAATTCTTCTGGTGTACAAATAATTGGATGTACATACTCAAATTCAGCACAAATTCTTTCTATTTCACCACGTTTTTCAGCATTCGCAATATGTTTACAATTCCATGTTAATAGATAATTCATACCATGAACACAGGATACAGCAACATGTAGCACGTCTTCTAATGATTGTTGTGGGAGGATTCCATAATTTATTAATGTACGACTGAAATTATCTACTTCTTCGGAAATTTCAAGGTGAGTAATACCTTCCAAAACTTTTAATCTTTTAGCAGCAGCTTCGGTATCTCCCAATTTAGCTTCATCAACAACAACTTGAGAGATGAATAATTCAAAATGTTGACGTTGGCTTTCCCACCAATCATAGGTAATACTTTGATGTGCGGCTGCAATAATATTTCGACTGGGTTTTGCTGTGAGATAGCTAAATCAACTTTTGTTCACGGGCTTTTAATAAAGTCACTCTTGATAGAAAGTATTTATTAATAATTGATATTTGATAATTTATTATAACAATATCTTCACCAATATCAAAAATTTGTTGTTTAGTTCATTATGAACGATTTCTAGAAACTTCGATATTACTTAGGTTTCGGGAAATTCGCTTACGCAATGAACGAAACAACCATCAAATAGTGAGGAACTATTGGTAAATACCTGTTTATTTATGCACCAGTATTTAGGAATTGTTACAAAATAAATTGGACAAATGGATTTCTTAGTCTATATTTAACATTGTGTAGGTATTTGAATGCAAAATCGGATTTGTTGACACTATTCTGATGTTACGCACTATACTTCCAAGTTCCCTATGTTTCACATAAGGCTATTCACATTTAATACCGATTTTTTACCCCAACGGGGTAAAACGTGAATAGCCACAGGTGAAACCTGTGGAACTTATTTATCTTTGTGCCATTATTGTACTTAAAATTAAGGAGAAAATTATCGTGTATTTCTACCCAAGAAAACGCGATCCCGTCGCGTCCCAAATAAGGGGTAACAAACCCCAAGTGCTAATAAGCACATACCCACCGAGGTTTAACCTCATTTTCTGGCTACTACTCGTCAGTGTCGTCTTTTTCAGTAGCTTTATGGCTGGTGTCAATGCCCAAGACAACAAAGTCACTCTATGCCACAATGGAAATACGTTGAATGTTTCACAAAACGCACTTCAAGATCATCTTAATCATGGTGACGTTGAAGGGGCTTGTGATACTTCTGGAATATTGACCATTAATCCAACTTCACACGATTTTGGTGAGGTGAATATTAATCTTTCATCAACTGAACAAACATTTATTTTAACCAATACTAATACCTCCCTTCAGTTTGATGGAATTATTGATGTTTTTGGGAATGTTACGACAACACTTGATGAATTGGGTAATGTCATTAAAAATTATACAGATTCTTCTGAATTCAGTGTAACTGACGTGACATCGACTTGCGAGAATGGTTCTATCGGCACATTTCCCGATCCGTCTGGAGAATGCAATATCACGGTTGCCTTTAAACCTGATGCTGTGGGGCAAAAAACAGACGCACTTTATATCCCTTATTTTGATGCGTTTGGTAATTCAACATCGTTGATGATACCGTTGGAAGGAACTGGCATTAATATTCCTATTCCAAATATTGAAGCCTCACTCACCTCCTACGATTTTGAAGATGTTGAGCCTGGGCGTTCTTCAGACACTCAAGCTATTCGGATTTCAAATTCTGGTTTAGCTGATCTTCAACTCGACAAACTCACGCTTTCCGATACAGAAAACTTTGTCTTTGAGGATTATTGCTCTTATTACAGTAGAAGGCCCTCTTATTCCTGTACAGTGTTCATCACTTTCAAACCAAAATCAGGCGGTTTAAAGACGGCAATTCTCTCTATCCCTTCCGATGATCCTGATACGCCAACCTTAGAAATATCACTCAGTGGTAAAGGTATTGCGCCCATTCCAAATATCGAAGTGACTCCCCTGTCTGAAAATTTTGGTAAGGTTCAGATAAACAATGTCTCAACGTATAAAAACATTACCATCAAAAATACGGGGGATGGTTCCTTGCAAATGGGACAAATCACTTTCTCTAATCAAGACTTTGAGATGTTCGCTGATTACTGTTCAAATCGACAGATTAGTCGTTCAAGCAATTGTGCCTTGAATGTACGTTTTAAAGCACAATCTGCCGGTGTGAAAACGGCGACTCTTTCCATACCTTCTAATGATCCTGATACACCAACAGTGGATGTCTCATTAAATGGCGAAGGTGTTAATCTATGTCCAGATGAGTACGAACAACATCTATCTGTTTGGCCAAATAAACCTAATTTTGGTGCTGAATTAGTGGGGAGTTCCACATTGATGTACCAAAATGCTTATAGCCAAGTAAAAGGTTGTAACGCATTGAAAATAAAAAACATCAGCGTGTCAAATGACGCAAATGATGAATTTGCAATCACAACCCCTGAATGTTGGGATGGTTATTATGGCAACGAATCTTATTCCTCTTGTAGTTGGCAAATGAGCTTTTCACCAAAATCAGCCGGCATCAAAAATGCTGATCTGACTATAAAGTACACAGATAACAGTGAAAAAGTAATACCAATACAAGCCGCTGCTGTTGATTCTGGTGAAGCCAATTTCACAGTATCTCCCAATTTTTATGATTATGGTGAAGTACCTATCTATAGAGATCGTTCTCAATTCTTTACTGCCACTAATACTGGTAATGTCAATCTGAAATTATCTAACCAATCTTGGAATTTGGTCAAAGGAACAAATCCTGATAATTTCCGCGCTTACGCTTCATGGTGGTCATGTGGTATTCAATTATATAGTCCGGGTGAAAATAGTTACATGCGATTACCACCCTCCGCTGAATGTCCTGTTGATTCAAGCTTTACACCTCGTTCTCCCCAAGGTGCGAAACATGCCTATATGGTGTTTGATACCAATACAGCTAGTCCCACTTCTGTTCCATTAACCGGTGTTGCCACAGCAGCAGAAGATGTGGTTGATTGTTCTCCTGAAAATATCACCATTGAATCGAATAAAGACGGTGTTTGGGCAACAAAAACACCCTATGATAATCAGCAAAACTATTCATGGTGGTGGGAATACCGAGGTTATGTCGGTGATTCTGACGCTTGGACACGCGTAAAAAATCCGTATGGCGAGTATAATGCAGCACCTAATCGTCCAACAGAATTGGATGTCGTGTTAATTAAATCGGGACATACGATTACTGGAATCCCTCATACCAAAATAAGGGCATTGTGCATTGAAAGTGGTGCTACATTAGAAAGCTTAGAAGGTATACCCACGTATTATCCCAATATGCACATCTATGCAACAGACCATATTAGCAACAAAGGTGAAATCCTTGGTCAAAATGGTATCAATGAAGTAGATAATGAAATTGCATGTTCTCGCTATAATTGGTGGTGGTGGAATGAGGAAGAGGCCAAAAATTGTGCTCAACCTGGCACGAGTATTGGTTTATATGTCGCCTATTACGGTGAAGGCAATTGGCATAACCGCCAAGGTGAATTTCGCAATGAAGGTGTCATTCAAGCAGGCAATGGAGGTAACGGTAAGAAATACGGTGCGCCTGGTGGTAGTGTTTGGATAAATGATACTGGTTTAACGAATACTGGCGACGGTATTATTCGCGGTGGTAAAGGCGGTGACATTACTGGAACAACCTCCGGCGTGGGTGGCTGGGGTGGTCAAGTCTCTATGTGGGGCAGTGATTATCTAGTCAGTGATGGACAAGGTATCAGAGCCGGTGATGGCGGTAATTGTAATTCCAGTGCCACTGAAGCTCAAACTGGCGGACGTGGCGGTAATATGCGATTGAATGCCCGCAATAACGTTGACTTGTTAGCGGGTACTTTTGCAACAGGCTTGGGAGGAATCCATTGTACACCGCTTGGCACTAATGGACAGCGTGGCGGATTCAACACAGATCCCAGTGTACTCAACTTGTCTGGTACTAATACCAAGATTGAAGGGGGCGATGTCACTATTTTTGGTGGTAAAGATTGGATTATCAACTTAAACAATCTCAGTGATACTGCTTTAACAGCCACTGGTAATATAACGATAGCCGTTGGTGAAGGCGGAGCCATTAATATGACGGGTAATACCGGTAAAATCTTGAAAGCAGCAGGTCAAGTGAATATTTTTGCCGATAACGTCTTGTTAGATGGCGGCAAACAATTGTCTGATATTATTGAAGCGAGTAATATCGTAGTTGGTCCTGGTAAGGTATTGCGTGATGTTTCTGTCACTACACCGACTAATGTTTCAGGTGAGCCAAAAGCCGTTTTACCCATTACCATTACAGTATCTAATGGGGGTCCCGAAAAAGAGACGTTTTTAATCAACGTCACTGATACGGCAGGTTGGAAATTAAGTGAAATACCGGCAAGTATTGAACTTGATGGACTGCAAGTTGCTGAAGTACAATTAAATGTGACATTGCCAAAAACTGCTGGTGCAACAAATAACATGACTATCTCTGCTATTTCACAGATAAATCCAAATGCAGAAGCACCGAGTGTCAGTGCAAAAACAGAAGTGCAAGTCACGGTGGTTCAATCTGAAAGTCAGATTGCTGATATTGATAAAGGTATTTTAAATATACCTGGTGTTGATACCGTTGTAAATGGTGGTGAGGTAACTATTGTAGCTGCTGCTGAAGAAGGTCGATTGGATATGAGTAATCTCGGTAATAGCAAAGTGGTTACTTCAACACAAGATATCATCTTAGCCATCGGTGAAAATGGTGTCATTGATTTGACGGGAAACAGTCATCGGATATTAGAAACGACAGCGAAAGTCATTATTTATGCTGATAGTTCTCAAATTTTATCAGATGTCGACTTGTCGATTCTTTTTGGTTCAAACTATGAAATTAGATCGAGGAAATCTTCGCGTCAAGTTTCTTTAGTGAGTCCAGGAAATTTATCTAAACCTGTTGGTGCTGTCGTGCCTTTGAAATTCACGTTGACTAACGAAGGTTTGAAAGCGGATGCCTATCTCCTTAATGTCACTGATTCTTTAGGCTTACCTTTGACAAAATTACCTGTCAAGAAGAGAGTCAAGGGATTAAAAAGTGTTGAGTTATTACTCAATGTCGGATTAATTGCGGCTGTTGGTGCAACAGATACGATTACTGTCACAGCAATTTCAATGGCTGATTCCAATGTGATAGCAACCGCAACGGCGCAAGTGATTGTCATTGAACCGGTGATTGATGATACAACTGTCTCTAATACTGTAGTGGTATCAAAACCACCTGCTATTCAAAATTGCCCTGATACTGGGATTATTAGTGGATTATGCAGTAACCGTGGACAAGTGATGACAAATGCTACTATCGAATCTGGTGCCAGTATTGCGTCAGGGACAATGGCAGGTACTGTTAATAATAAAGGCTTAATCTCCCAAGTCACCGTTCAAGAGGAAGCTATGATAACCGGCGGTAAATTGACGGGTCGTATTACCAATAAAGGAACCCTTGCTGACTTTGAATTTGTTGGTGCTTCAGTTGAGGGAGGCACTTTATCAGGAACTATTCATAACAACAGTGAAATTGATGGTGTCTTCAAAAATGTCCATTTAGCTGCTAACACAGTTGTGAATGGTGGCACGATGCAGGGAGACATTGAGGGCGAAATGGATGCTCCTGCTATCTTGGAAAATGTAACCATTAAATCAGGTACTCAATTATCGAATGTGATACTTCGTGGTAGTGTGCAGTTTGAAGAAAATATCACTTTTGGTTCAGGTGTTCTTTTTGATCACCATGACATTATTCCATTAAACGTTGAACTGATTGGACTCTTACCTGAATTGTCATCGACGGCAATAGAAGGGGTGACTTATCCAGAGCGCATTGACTTTTCAGCAGATGTGGTTGAATCTAGTGATGGTATTTTACCAGCTATTAATGAGTTACCATTATTTAAAGACAATGCTTGGACACTTATCCAAAACAGTGAATTAAGCGATTTTGAACTAGATGTTGGCAATACACGTTACGCTGTATTACCGGTTTCAGTTGAAAAAGTAGAAGCATCAGCAGGTATGGAACTACAAGATGCTCAAAGCCTACGTTTTATAACTGAAACAGGGTTAGGCGTGTTAACACATCCAGCGTTGCAAATGCCAAGCGCGTTACAAACTGCCTTGAGTAAAGTGGGTTTAGGAGAGTTTACGGTAGGAACCAATGGCAACTTGTCTATTCCAAGTTCTGATGAACAATGGTTTAGTGCGCGCCCTGACTGGTTATCAACTGCGCTTTCTTCAGAGACGGAAACGGGGTTATTGTTTGGTAACTCACCTCATACAAGTGGTTTATTATCAACAACTTTAGTGTTTAACGACACTGAAGGTGTACTCCGAGAACAACATCTCCATCCCGCTGTTGCTTATCCAGAGGTGCTATACTCGTCTGCTAAAAATGTCAGTATAGAACCTTATGGGTTGGTGAACTTTAAATTGGGTAATCAAATTTATCGTGGTGTAATGGATTATGTCGTCATCAAAGACACTGAATCCTCAACGACACTACAAGTTGAATCTGTTCCTGATGCGAATGGTGATGGGATAGATGATGTGAGTTTGGTTTACCCCGGTGGTGAACAGCAAATTATGTTTGTTATGGAATAATATAATTCTTCCAATTCCCAGATTTTTCCTAAAAAGAAATTCTCTGGGAATTCAGAATTAACAGAAATTGTTTATTATTTATAAAGCGAATAGCCATTTTTGAGGCTATCGCTTTTTTTTTGCTTTCTCACAACTGCTTTCTCATTCAAATTCTTAAAAATAAAACTTTGAGTTATAACAATTTTTCCCAATCCACACAATAGTAAATAGACTCTTGATTGAGCGTAAAATTTTCTGTCTTTTTAGTTAAATGAGGATTATAAAACGGATCATTTTCTAACACTGAACCCCAACGTTGTTTCATATAAACCTCTTCTTGATGTAGGCGTTCTTTTTTTGCAGAAGTATCTTCTAATCCTCGTGTTTTAGATTCGTAATGGTGAAAAGTCACTTGTGGCAGTACGACATGACGAAAATTTTTCTTGAGCAATTTTAGGCAAAAATCAACATCATTAAAAGCAATGGCTAGATTTTCATCAAAACCTTTCACCTTACCCCATAATTCTCGCCTTATCATAAGACAAGCTCCCGTAATTGCTGAATAATTAGCAACTGTCGCTAAACGGTTAAAATAGCCAGTACTTTTGGCTGGAAAGTGTTTATGACCATGATTAGCTATTCCTCCCACGCCACAAATTAAACCTGCATGTTGAATAGTATTATCTTGTGGATATAATAATTTACAGCCAACACAAGCGATTTCAGGATGTTGGGCAAATCCAATCATTTCTTGTAACCAATCAGATGGCCCTAAAATTTCTGTATCATTATTCAACAACAAAATAATTTCACCTTTAGCTGTGTTAACCCCATGATTGACTAACTTGGCAAAATTAAAAGGAATATCGTGCCGAGAAACCGTAAAAGCATCACCTAATTTTGCTTGATATTTTTCAAACAGTTCAAAAGTTGCAGTTTCTTGACTACCATTATCAACAATAATAATCTCCCAATGGGGATAAGTGGTGATAGCGCGAATGCTCTCAATACACTGTGCCAACATAGAAGCCATGTCTTTTGTCGGGATGATAATGCTAACTAACGGTTGTGCTTTAACGGGATAATGTATAAGGCAAGTATTTGTAGCAGTGGTATTGAGTGCGACACGCCCTTCTTGTCCTTCTCTATTTAATGCTTCCTGAAGAATTTTCAGTAGCAGGTTTTTATGGGTAGAAACTAGCGGTTGCCAACGACTATGATAAAGAATTTTGGGAATATGCTGAATGTGGTTGGATTTTTCGGTAAATCGCAACACCATATCCCACAATTCTTGATCGTAAAGTGCTTCTCGAAAACCGCCGATTTCTTCCAGTAAGTGGGTACGATAAACGCCCAATTGTCCTGTGTAATGTTGTCCTTTTAACATATCTACTGCCCAATCGGGCTTAAAATAAGGTTCTTCAAATAAATCCTTTTCACTGACTTTATCTTCATCAGTATACAACATATCAATGGTATCAACCGACTGATGAATTCTTTTGGCAACTTCTAATAATGTGTCTTTGCATAGTAAATCTTCAGGCTGAAGGAATACCGTATATTGACCAGTCACCCATTCAAGTGCCATATTATATAAACGAGAAGTGGTTTGATTCAGTTGACCATAAATGAACTTAATTTTGTGAGGAAAAAGCCGGTGGTATTCTTCAAATAGGCTATCATTAACACTAGCCACTTGGGTAACAATGCACAGTTCCCAATGCGGATAAACTTGATTTATCACACTGTTTAAACAGTCTCGTAAGTGGGAAAGATTGTTTTTTCCTGTAATTGATATGATGATACTGATAATAGGAAATTGTTTGAGTCGATCTAATTTTTTTGATAAATTCAAGGGAGAAGGAACCACATAACAGTAATTTATCAGCCCCTGTTTAGCTACAGTTAATCCAAGAAACAACGCATCATTGGTATCATCAGTATTGGGGGAATGTAATTGACATAAATAATTGCCTGACTCAATAGAATGATCAAATACAAACTCAGTCCATTCATTATCTTGTATCGTTGAGCCTTTTCTATGTGCTGTTGCCACTAACGTTTTTTGATTGTTTTCATGTTCTTGTAATATAGATAACACTAATTGGCATTGGTTGATTCTGCCACCTGTACCTAATTTAAGAAAAATAGAAGAAATCGCCTTGCTTCTCTGCCAATTAACGGGCCATTGTACAATTTGATTATGCAATAAAGGTACAGAAGTTTCTATATTTTTATGATAGGTTTGCCGAAGCGAAAATTTGAGGAGAGGGGTTAAGCTATAATAATATAAATCATGAACTTTGAGTTGTGCTAACTCAGGTTGGGCTACTGTTAACCAGATAAACAGCGCATTGACTGAGCTGTCTATATCAGGTGAATACAATTGACATAGATAATGACCCTGTTTAATAGGATAATCTAAAACAAACTCTGTCCATTGTGCATCTTGTATCAAAGGGCCATCGACATTCGCTTTCGCTATTATCGTCGTTAAACCGTTTTTCTGTTCTTGTAAAATGGATAATACTAATTGACATAGATTTGTTTTGCCACCAGTGCCTAGTTTTAAAAAAAGGGAGGAAATCGCCTCACTGCTTTGCCACTCAAAAGGCCATTGCAATATTTTTTTACCACCTAATATCGGAAGCGTTGTTTCTATTTCTCGATGACTGATTTGTTCAGACGACAAACTCATGATGGGGATTGAACCATAATAGTATGGCTCAAACAAATTCTCTGGTATCAAAACGATTTTAGGTTTTGCCACCGTTAACCATACAAATAATGTATTCACATCATTATCAGCATCAGGGGATAGTAACTGGCACAGGTATTTACCTGGATTAATAGGCGGATTAAAAACAAATTGAGTCCATTGATTATCTTGTACTAAAGGACCATCCAAGCTTGTTTTTGCCACCATCGTTTGCGCTTGCCAGAGAGACAACTCTACTTGACAATGGTTAACTCTTCCACCCGCGCCTAATTTCAGAAATAGAGCGGAAATTTTTTCGTGGCTTTGGCAATCCAGAAACCATTGCACTTTTTTACCACATAAAAGAGGGATAGAAATTTCTACTTCTCTGTGAATATCTTGTTCAGAAGAAAGACTTGCAACAGGGGTTAAATCGTGATCTGAAAAATTAATAACTGTATTTGGACTAAAATAGTTGCAACTTTCCAGTAAATGATTGAGTTTATTTTGTGAAGTCATAATTGAAGGGAAAAAGGAAAGGAATTGGTTTAGTACAACAGATTAACGAAATAAATGGATTGATAAATTTATCGTTCCCAAGTTTTACTGTCATCATTATACATAATTTTTTCATCGTTCCCAAGTTTTACTTGGAAACGCACTGCCAAGAAGCTTTGCTTCGCTAGGGAACGCATTGCCAAGAAGCTTTGCTAAGGAATTTAAGCTTTAATTTAACAACATTTTTTGGAGTCATTAAATAACATTTTCTGTATCTGCTCATTAATCATAATTCTAATCGTATTCTTGAAGCGAAGCTTCTTCTGCAGTGTGTTCCCAAGTAAAACTTGGGAACAAGTACTTAAGCCTTATTTCGCCATAGTCAACCATAAAAAAAGTGTATTATGATCATCGGCATCGGGAGATTGTAGTTGACACCAATATTTACCAGATTCTATAGGATTATCTAAAATAAATTCCGTCCATTCATTATCTTCTGTTAATGTACCATCTAAAATAGCTTTAGCTATAATGGTTTGATTTTTTTGTTCTTCTTGCAATATAGATAACACTAATTGACACTGGTTTAGTCTATCACAAGTACCTAACTTTAAAAAGACGTTGGAAATCGTATTGTTATTCTGCCAATTTACTGACCATTGTATTGTTTTACCATGTGATAATGGAATAGATTTTACTACATCTTCTTGGCTTTCTGGTTCAAAAGGCAATTTCATTGTTGGCGTTAAATTATAATGATCTAAATTCAATAAATTACCTGGGTAATCATGAGTTAATTCTGATTTTGTAGTTGTCAACCAGACGAATACGGTATTGAGATCATCAGCATCGGGGGAATGTAATTGACAAAGATATTCGCCTGATATTAAAGGATGCTCTAAAACAAAAGTCGCCCATTGATTATCTTGTACTACACTCCCATCCAAAGTCGCCTTTGCTACAATAGTTTGTTCTTGCAAAATAGCCAATACTAATTGACAGTGATTAATTCGACCACAAGTGCCTAATTTCATAAAAATTTTTGAAATATTTTCCGATAAAATCAAAGGCCATTGTATTGTTTTTCCATAAGAAAGCGGCATAGAAGAATCGGGATTATCAGGCATTTGTGTGGTGGACGATAAACTTATGACTGGTGTTAAGCCTTCATAAGATAAGTCAAATAAATGATCACCTGAGAATTGAGATTGCATAGTTTATTTTAGTGCAAACAAAAAAGTAAGGCACTGGGGTCGTTAAATGGGAATGCTTCACGTCAGGGCAATCATAGTCGAGGCAAAAGTTTTTGCCTCAAAAGGATTGCCCCTACAAACCATCGTCTTGTGTAGGAGCAATCCCTTGTGGTTGCCTTGACGTGAAGCATTCCCATTTAACGACTCCAGTGCCAATATGTAGACTTTCAGATAAATGACTTCAGTAACAAGTTTATCATGAGAAATTATTTTTTTGAATATCTATAATATCTCAATTTATCTCATCTTCTGACTTGACAGGTTCTTCATCTATCCAAACACGAACTGCTTGATATAATGTATCAACTTGACTTTTATCGACCGTATAATCTGGTGGCATATAGGGTAAATCTATCAAAATACGCCCTGATTGCATCCAGTCAAATCCTTTTGGATCGTGTCTTGTCAACCAATCTAACCAATGCTCACCGCTAAGTCCTGCACAAGTTTCGCGTCCGTGACATTGGACAGCTACTCGTCGCAGCAAAATTGATAAAAAGCTGAGTTGTTCACGCGGTGATGTTTGAGTGGGATATAAGGTTAACCATTCTTTTCGTGCTGCTCGTTGCCAATCCTGATGTTTTTTTGAACGGGAGCGAGGCAGATAAATCATTATTCCTACCACAATTAAGCCTATTAATAAAATAATACCTAATAGCACCCACCAACCAGGTGCTAAAGGCCACCAAGAAATAGTCTCTAAACCATGTATGTCACGTAGTTGATCCGTTGGATTCATCGATGCGCTCTCTGTTGTTGGGCACGTTGACGTAAACCTTTTAGCAAACTTTGATAGGCATCAGCTTGTGTAGAAATACTGATTAAGTCCATATATAATTGCTTTGCGATTTGTTTAAAGGCTTTGCGATGTGTCTCCCATGCGAGACGGTAAGCCATTCGTCCTTGAGGGTTATCGGTATCCACGTAGGCTTGAGTGCCATCGGGTGCGGTAAAACAGACTTGTCCAATGGCAGGTAAATCAGAATCTGCCGGATCATCAATACTGATTAATACAATTTCATGTCGTTGATGTAATTGGCTTAATGCCCGTTCCAAAATGGGAATAGGCGTTTGATTAAAATCTGCAATAATAAAGAGTAATGCACCTGTTGCAGTGCTACGATTTAAAATTTTCAAAGCCTGTTCAAGTGCCGTTTCATCGGATATCGTGGTACTCGGCGGGCAGGTTAGCTGACGCAAAAGTTGTCCTAAATATCGTTGGGAGCGGGCTGGACGAAAAAATTGCGATGTTCCTTGCCCAAACAATAAACCACCTACGCGATCACCATGTCCATTGGCACTCCAACCCAATAAAGCCGCAATATGTGCTGCTTGAATAGATTTAAATGTACCGCGTGTTCCAAATTGCATATGAATACCAACATCGATACATAACACAACGCTCCGTTCTCGCTCTTCCCGATAGATTTTTAAATAAGGTTTATTCATTCGTGCTGTCACACGCCAATCAATATTACGAATTTCATCGCCGTGCCGATATTCGCGCACTTCCTCAAAATCCATACCATAACCCCGAAATACGGAGGCATATAAACCACTTAACGGAACTTGAACACGTTGCTTCGAGACGAGTCCTAAACTGTGGGCTTTATGGCGTAATTCAATGAGTTCATTAAATTGGGGGGTCAACATACTTATGTCCTATTTAGGGGCGGCAAAAAAATAACTTCCGCCAACAGCATTTGTCTAGCTACTGTATAGGGGAAGTTAATTTTTCTTTGATCTTTACCGTTTTTTAATGGAGTCTTTTTTTTCTTAATTTTGAGATTGGTTCTTTATACTTTGCCAGTAGAATTTCAAATAAAAACGAAAATATTTTAACATACCCCAAAATTCGTTATAAGGAACGTACATGAAATAATTTACACAACTATTGAATCAAACCTGACAGGTTTTGAAAACCTGTCAGGTTTAGTGATCGAGGTAAAAATTTCTCCGAAACTTTTACCTCGATCCGATTTTATTTCGTGCATATTCCTAAGTAGAAAAATCTCACCTTTTCTAAAGGGGAAAATTCATGGTTTTTGTTCAAACACTATATTTTTCAAATTTAAAAAATCCCTGACGGCTTTATCCCGATTTTCTATAGATTTTGAAAGTGCTTTTTTATAGCATTTTATTTTATCTGTTATTTGACCATCCTTTTGGTAAAAATCTTCAATCAAAGGAAGCGGATCAATACTGATATTATTAGGTTTAATTTCAAAATGTAACTGGGGTGCAACAGCATTTCCAACAGATCCATCAATTTTACCGATAATATCACCTTGTTTAACTATTTGATCCTTTTTCACCAAAGCCGTTTTGAGATGCACATAAACCGTATAAAGTTGAGAGCCATGATGTAATTTTACATACAAACCAGAGCGATAAGTTTTTCTAATTTTTGTAACCGTACCTGGTGCTGAAGCAATCACATTAATTTGATCTGTATAAATATCATAGCCCAGATGTTTTCTTGTTTTTTTCTGCCAGTCACCACGTTTGGAGCCAAAATGTGGCAATCCATCTCTGATAATATCTTCAGGTACATATCCAATAGAAAGATCAAGAAATTTTTCTATTAACATGTTTTCTAAGGGTATTTTAAATAAAATACCATCCAATAAAAACATCATTTTATGAGATTTCTTGACTTTATTTAATCTGTCTTCTTGAACCCTTTGTTGAGTAGTGAATTGATAACAGAAAGGAAAACATACTCTATATTGATTAGTTTGCGATATTATATCAAATTGATATTCTTTTGAAAAAGTAACGACAATCCAAACGGTCTGCGGATCATGTTGTGCCCAGTGAATTTTCTTTAAGTTAGGATGGAAAATGTTTATTTGACCAACCTTACTGGCACAATTACCCATCTGTAAGATAAGTTTCCTATTTTCTTTAAGAACTCGTTGTAATTGACAATCATTATGTTCAATGACTACAACAGAATTGTCAACGAAGATATTATTTATCGTTCCTGCTTCACTAAAAATTGGAAACACCAAAAAAAGAAGAATTAAAAAAGGGTTGATTTTATTCAACGTTTTCCTCTCCATTACAATGTTCACTTTCCCATAAATAACTAGAATTAACCCATCCCTGCCCTCCTTTATATTGTATCTTAACCCACACATGAGAATTGACTAGACGATAGTGGTTTAAGAATTGGATACACTTTTCTTTTCGTGGTACTTTTGCCACTTTTTTACTTGAGTGTCCAGGAAATTCGCGTACATTTAGGGTATCATCAATATCCACATTGATGACATCGTAATATTTGGCATCATCAAAATGGGTTGTTTCTTTCACTGTTTGTGGGTAAAAATCTTGTATCTGTGCCAAAATTGCCCTTACTTTTCGATACTTAATTACAACTTTTTCACGACCTTTCCGTTCTATTTTAAGTTGTTTTTCAGCTATCTTAAGTTGTCTTGCAACTCTCTGACGTGCATCCCATTCAGTCGCAATTTTTGCTTGAGCATCCCTGAGAATACGTTCTATATCTTTTATTTTAGTATTGTGTGCTTGATTTTCATACCACAAAATACCCACAGTAACAGAAAACAAGAAAATCAATAAGATACCAACGATATTTGTCAATGACCACTGAGGTTGAGAAAAATTATCTGGTGAGAACCCTTTTTGTGGAGAAGGAGCTAACATTTTATTTCGCAATTGATCCACTGTCTGTGGTCTGTCTTCTTCACTGAGCTGCAAAGCCCAATCAATGGCTTTTAATAAATTTTCTTTATACTTACCTTCTCCTATTTTTGTGGCAGAGGTCATCGGGTCTTTCAATACGCGACGAGTTGCAGCCGGTGGAGGTTCGCCATTAATAGCACAATACATTACCGCTCCCAGCGCGTAAATATCCGTCCATGGCCCCTGATCTTTAATCTCATTATCGTATTGCTCTAAAGGTGCGTAACCTGGTGTGACAATACTGGTGACGTTACTACTTTTTTGCCCTATTGCGAAACGGGCAGAACCAAAATCAAGCAACACCGGACTTAAATCGCTACGAATATAGATATTGTTAGGTTTAATATCGCGATGTAAAAAGCCTGCATGGTGTATTTCTTTGAGGCCTTCCAATAGTGGCAATACTATTGTTAAAAGCTCGTCTTCTGTCAGGATACGCCGTTGTTTTAAATAGTCTGTAAGACTATGGCCTTGTTGGTATTCCATTACCATATAGGCAGTCCCATTAGCTTCAAAAAAGCGTAATACCCTAATAATGCTAGGGTGATTAAATTTAGCGAGGACTCGTGCTTCTTCAATAAAGCATTTTAAACCCCATTGAAATGACTCTTCATAAGAAGAAGATTTAACATAAACTGTGCTTCTCCCTTCACGCACGGCAAAATCACTCGGCAAATATTCTTTAATAGCTACCGATTGACGCAAATGAGTATCCGTTGCCAAATAGGTAATACCAAAACCACCTGGCTTGCCAAGCACTGACTCAATTTGATATTCATTGAGCCAAAATCCTTTTGGGAGTGTATTACGGTGTTGTTGCTCTTCCAAGGTTAGTGCCTAATTTTATTGTGAATATTTTAAACTTAAAATTATTATAGTTACTTAACTTTAATTTTAAAATGATGAACTAATATTTTGGGTATAGCATTTCCCGATTGCGTCTGGTACAAGTCCCCTCCTTAATTTAAGGAGGGGATTTAGGGGAGGTTGTACTTTATTCAATCGGGAAACGCTATAATAATAAAGTGGAAGTTTAGAATATTGATAATTACAGCATTACTTTAAAATTAGGAATGTGCATGAAATAATTAGGGCAACTATAAAGGATT
>JAUCGK010000105.1 GCA_030378085.1 Candidatus Parabeggiatoa sp. HSG14 | reverse complement strand
ATGATGTTTGGTTCCACCCGTGTACGGGGGGTTAGGGGGGTGTCCCCAAAATCTGTTACAATCAGAAAATAAATTTTGCACTCCAATATTCACTTTTGGAAGTGCAGTGCGTAACATCAGTTAATATATTTCAAATATTTATATCTTTCAGTTTGAAAAGAAGAGAGATTTTTAATTTCTTTTTTTCAATGAGTTAACGTAATAACCTAGTTTAATAGTCAACTTTTAGCAAAAGTAAATTGAGGTAAATGAGGGCATTAAATACAAAATTCAATAGCTATAGGTTAGCCGTCATGGATAAGAAGAATAAGGCATAAAAAAACAACTCCCCTCAGTTGGATGATTCATTGTTTATTTCTTCGTATTTTGTTGATTCTTCCATTAATTGAAGTGCTAATTTCACAAAATCAGCCTCCGTCAAAATACCTACCAATTTAGAACCTCTAAAAATGGGGAGACAACCTTGTTTTTGTTTCAACATAAAACGTGCAGCCTCTAGTAAACTTGTATCTTCTTCAGCAAAAACTACCTTAGTCATCATAATTCCACTAATTGGAATATTCGATTCTAGTTCATTGCGTTCTTGATCGTTAATATCCGCTAAAGCAGATACAGATGCTCCAAGTACATCATGTTTAGTCAATAAACCGACAAACTCCCCTTTTTTATCAACAATGGGAACGTGCCGTACCCGCTTCTTGAGCATGAGTTCACGCGCTTGATGGATCGTATTCGTTGATTTAAGCGTGTATAATTCGTTACTCATCAGTTCTTTGACAGTAATCATTTTAAACCTTATCTCTTTAGTTCTTTAAGGAATGTGCATAAAATAACTTTGACAACCACCCCCTCCAATGCCTCTAAGGAGTGGAGAATAGCAGAAATATCCAAACATTGAGAAATCCACTTTTTCCAAAAAAAATCAGATTTCTGGGTGAAAATTTTGGGGAGGTACAGAAACTCCCATGTTGGTGTACTCATCAATTCTTTAAAGCAATTTACCAATTATTAATTATTAATTATTAATTATTAATTATTAATTATTAATTATCCATTTTATCAATTGTTAAAATCAAAAAATTAAAACCTTTATGAATACTATTACTTATATTGCAAAAAAATTGCTTACACCAACAAAACATTTACATCAAAAGGGTATTTCAATTCATGCCTATCTGACAGACTTAACTTGGTTATTATTTTTAAAAATCGCCCCGATGATAGATAAAGCAGACTGTATACCCACCCACTTAACGTGGGATAACTTAATTCATAAAGAAGGTATAAAACAATATGAGTATTATCAAAAGGTTATAAAAGAACTTGAACAAGTCGCAGATCCTCACATTGCAGGGATATACACGTATGCTGACACGTCTTTTAAAAACCCAGATCAATTGGCACAAGCCATTACCACACTTGATGTTATCGACACAGTGGGAATAGATGATTTAGGAGAGGTTTATGAAACACTATTAGAAACAAGTGCTTATGAGGATGAAAATCGTTTGCTTATAGTACCGCGTGCCTTAGTCAACCTCATGATAATTTTAACACAACCACAAACAGGTGAGTTGATTCAAGATCCATTGGCAGGAACAGCAAGTTTTGTAGTGGCTACTCATCAATATATTCAGATGATGGATGAGGAGTTAAGTGAGGTCACAAAAAAAGACGGGATAAAAAAACAAGATTTTATTGCGATAGAACCTGACTTGGTGCGACAACGTTTAGCATTGATGAATTGTTTATTACATCATATTAATCATCCCAAACATGAGCCAGTACGGTGGGGTGATAGTTTATTGTCTAACAAACAAAAGTGGCCACTGGCTGATGTTATATTGAGTATGCTCGTTTTTGCAAACGACTCTGAAGATGAATTAGGTAAACACGATGCATCTCTTGCTTTGTTACAACATATTTATCAAGTCCTTAAACCAGGGGGAAGAGCAGCAGTCATTTTACCTGATAATATGTTAAAAGCGGCAGGCCCTTTCCAACAAGTGCGCCGCACCTTACTTGATACCTGTATTTTACATACGGTACTACGGCTACCTCATGGGATTTTTTATCCACACAAGATGTCGGCACATTTGCTATTTTTCAGAAAAGGTGAAACGGAAAAAACAGAAAAAGTTTGGTTTTATGATTTACGAACTCATTTGAAAATTTTTGGGCAACATCTACATTTAACGCGAGAACACTTGTTGCCATTTGAAATTGCTTATGGAGAAAATCCTTTAGGACAATCGCCCCGTAATGATGAAGGTGAAAAAGGACGCTGGCGTTGTTTTAATCGAGCTACTTTGACAAAACAGGGTGATAGGTTGGACCAATATTGGTTGCAAGATAAAAAGACAGCCCTCAATGACAACAATATCGTTACGGGGATTGAAGAAGTCTTAAATGAAACAGTACAGGAATTAGAAGCTTTAACCGATATCTTGTGTGTAAAAAAGTAATGAGCCGTTAAATGATTGACAAACTTAACTAGCCCATTACCCAATTTTACCTTTTGACTCCTCTAGCTCCTCTAAAGTTTCCACCTTTAGCCCCTTTAAGCCGAGCCCCTCTTAAATTAGCCCCTTTAAACCTGGCACCACGCAGATTAGCCCCTCTGAGATCAGCCCCACGCAGATTAGCTCCACGTAAGTTTGCCCCACGTAAATTCGCATAACTTAATTTAGCTGACCGCAAATTTGCACGACGCAAATCGGCCTTGCTTAAGTTTGCCCTTCTAAGATCCGCACTACGTAATTTTGCACCTCTGAGCTTAGCCCTGGAAAGATTGGCACGACGTAATCTAGCTCGTACCAATCTTGTGCCATTTAGCCTTGCACGAGTGAGATTACACCCATTACACTTTTTTGTTTTCTTCAGTTTTTTGACATGGGTTTTATTGGCAGCCTCAATCACATGACCAGTCAGTCCTACCACGAAAGGTATAAGTAATAATATAAGGAGCTTTTTCATCGCTGTTCTCCTTTCACTTTAGATAAACAATAGTCGAACAATTTTTTTCCCTTCAAAAAATAAATAGTTGAAATTTCAATATTTTTATGAGGCATTTTAGAATTAAATTTTAAAAATAATTAATTTAGTCTCTTAGCAAGAATTTCTATAATTATTCAGCCTTGAAATAAATTTGCAAAATTTTAGTTACGAATTTATTTCATATCCATCCAAAAATATAGCGTTTTCCTTTTATATGAGATACAACTGTGAAATACAACCACCCCTAATTCCTTTTTAAAGGGAGAACTTGAGGAGTAGTTATACCTCAATACAGGAAACGCTATACTTCAATATATTTATAAATATTCCTAACATAAATATCTATAAAATGAGAACTTGAGTCGTTACACAAAAAACAACTATTATCTTTTACTTTTTTTAAAAAATAACGCAATTTGTGATAAGGATATTGAATATACATTATTTTTTATTATTCTCAAATTTTTATTCTTAAACTTTTAGCAAAAGAAAAATGTAAAGATTTACAACTCCAGCACGATATTCAACTTTTTTTGCATTTTTTGCATTAAATAGATTTTATGAGCAATCTATCCTTTATCAAAATCAATCAGTTATAACTTTTAAAATTGAACATCTATAACTCAAAAAATATATTGTGAATGGACACTATAATTAAGTATTTCTCACCTTCCTCAAACATAGATATAGCAAAGGGAACAAAATTTTTGGTCAAAAATTTTTGGAGTCCGAGCTATTGATTAAAGTGATGTTGTAAAAAAGTGAAGCAAAACTACATATTCCAATAATCATAATAGGGAATAAGCATGAAATAATTTCATAAATTATCCACAACCCCTTCATTTTTAATGGATTAGGGAGTAATTACCAAAGTTATTTTATGCACGTTCCTAATATATTTTGATTAAAGTTTGGTCGATTATGAATTTTGCTATTTGTTGGCGACTCTATTTTACGGAGTTCCTACCTAATGTCTATCAAGTAATATTTTAAAGCAACTCACAACAATTAACATACCCTATTTTCCTCTTTTTAAAGAAATGAAACAACGGAAAGCCTATTTTTAAAGGGAATTTAAGGATATATTAATTTTTTTGAGTGATCTAAATATTCACAGAAATTATTTTTACCCACGCAAATTTTGCAAGTTTCGCCATCGGCCAATTTTATTTCATTCTCTTAAGCTATTATAGTCGTTATTAACCTTAAATCTATAGGGCACTTTGCTAATTGGTTCTATTTACCAGACAAACGTACTTTATATTTGCAAAGAGCAAATATTTTAGGATGACAACGCTTTAGAGACGACAGGTAACCAATCTTTATTAGTATCGCCATACACTAGAAAATACGGGTTTAATAAAGATTCTTTGGTATTGTAACGTAATGGCTGTAATTGTGTATCCGTCAAATGACCACCCGCTTGCTCAACAACACAATGGGCTGCTGCAATGTCCCATTCTGAAGTAGGGCCAAAACGTGGGTAAATATCCGCTTTACCTTCTGCTACTAAACACAATTTTAAAGAACTACCAATACTTACTAATTTCACATCAGTATTGAGTTCGCTAATAAATTTTTTCAAAGAAGAACCGGCATGTGAACGACTACCCGCTACTGTTATAGAGTCTTTTGGACAAAGACGTACTTCAATAGGCTTAGGGGACTGATCACGTAAACACTTAAACGCGCCACCACCCTCTCTCGCAAAATAAGTAGTACCTGTCACAGGTATATAGACTACCCCAAGTATAGATTTATGATTATCAATTAATGCAATGTTAACCGTAAACTCACCATTACGCTTAATAAATTCACGAGTCCCATCTAGTGGATCAACCAACCAATAACGCTCCCAACCCGCACGTTCTTGATAGGAAATACTGGCGGATTCCTCAGACAATACGGGTAAATCTGGGGTTATTTCCTTTAATGAAGTCACAATAGTTTGATGTGCAGCCATATCAGCAGTCGTTAAAGGGGATTTATCCGATTTTTGCTCCACTTCAAAATCAGTCGCATAGACTTCCATGATACGTTCCCCAGCAGCTTGTGCAATTTGGTTTACGTTTTCAAGTAGTTTTTCAAAATCAAGATCACTTGACATTTTGGTTTCTCCAATTAATAGACTTAACAATTATAATAAAACTATTATAGTCTCCTTGAAAAAATTTGTCCGTTATTTTTAGAAATTGGGAATTGGAAAATGAAAATATTTGATTGTTATGTAGCCGAAATGCGAAAGTTCAAAGAAGGGGAGGAAAAGGGGAGGAAAAAGGATGAACCAGCTAGAAAAAACGGTTGGCAATCTTAAAGCTCCAATTATCGGAACATAATAATTATGTCTAACACGTTTAGAAATATTTCCTGCACTATCCATGCTAAAAAGATTTTCGGTAGTCCTGCACAAAGTAGTTAATTTATTAAGTCTTTGAGTTTATTAATAATTTTAAAAATCACCACTACATATTGCAGGACTACCCTCTCACTTTATCTTGGAGGCGGACTTTCAGCCACTTAACATAAGTGTTATCCTGATGAAACGCTCCGCCACTACTGCACGCAACTCCCTGTCGTTACGGGCGGTTGTTGCTTAGGATAACTAAGCGTTGGAGTGGACAATTGACATCCATGTTAAATTATATCTAACAATCAAGGGAGCCGCTTAAGCCTCGGCTGATTTAGGCGTTAGACATTAAAGAAACTTGAATATGATAGATAAAGATAGAATTCCAGAAACAATTACTAGCACATTATTACTACCGTTCTTAGAAAAAAATCTTCTGGGACGAATAGATAAAATCAATTTTCCTCCTCCTATATTTGAGGCAATGAAGGGTGAAGTTGTTGATTTTGATATTGAAAATGAATCATTAAAGAATAAATTTCCGGTATTAAGTGAATATTTGAATCCATACGGGAGTATGCAAGGAGGCATGATATCAGCTGCCATTGACAATACTATTGGCCCACTTAGTTTGCTAGTTTCACCACCTAGTTTCACCCGTCATATGGAGGTAAAGTATAGAAAGATTGTATCTCCTGAACTAGGTTATATTTATGTGACAGCAAAATTTATCGGGAAAAAAAAGCAGCAACTCTTTTTTGAAGCTGTAGTTGAGGATAGCGATGGAAATAAACTTGCCTCAGCAAAATCAACACATTGGGTTATTGATTAATATCATGCCTAATTTTACTTTGTTGCACCTAATTTGAGAAAAACCGATGAAAGTTTACATTTCAGCTAACAAAAGTTTAGAACTTAGTGAATTTATTCCCAATGCAGTTATGACACGCCTTGCAGCGATATCTAAACTCAAGCTTGCACAATCCATCCTTTACGCAGGAAAGAACGGAAATCAAATTGTCTACCGCTATGGCGATGAAGAGATGACACGCACAGACTTGCAAGCCTTAGTACTCAAACTCGCGGGCCATTTTAAGGAACTGGGTATTAAAAAGGGAGAACGCGTTTTGTTTCTCCTTCACGATACACCTGCTTTTAGCGCAAGTTTCCTCGCTGCCCTATGGATTGGTGCTGTTCCTGTTCCAATCACTCCGCGCTCCAAGTCAGAAACATTGAGTTACATCGTCCAAGATAGCAATGCACACTTTATAATTGCAGAAGAGGAAAGTCTCCCTGCTATTGACGAGGCACTGGATGAGTTAGGCGGAAAATCTCGTCCCCAAGTGATTTTCCAAGACATCTATATTCCATCAACACCCAAAATTCCCAAAGGTGTGATTTCCCTGTGCCATAATTCGCATCATACTGTGGATTGCGTGGAATCCGAGTCGCAGGATATCGTTTTCTGGCAATATACCTCTGGCACGACGGGCAAACCAAAAGCGGTGATGCACACAGCGTATGGGATGTTAGCAAACACAGAACTTTATGCGGCTCGAATATTAGGCATTGGCCCCGGCGATACGCTTTATTCCGTTGCAAAGATGTTTTTCGCTTATGGCCTTGGAAATAACCTTTTTTTCCCCTTGTTATTGGGAGCGACGGCAATTCTTGATCGAGAATGGCCTACCCCAATGAGCGTAGCAGACAATATTTCAAATTATCGCCCGAGCGTTTTTTTTGGTGTACCTGCCATGTACCAAATGATTTTGGGCAACAAGAATAAACTTAACTGCATTGCGATCAAAGCACCGCGTACTTATGTTTCAGCTGGCGCACCTCTTCCCGCTTCGCTCTTTGAACGGTGGCAGAAATTGACGGATAAGAAAATTCTCGATGGTTTGGGTGCCACGGAAGTGGGGCACATTTTTCTCGCCAATGATCGAGAATCAGCACGACCGAGTACTACAGGTAAGGCAATCCCTGGCTACGATTTTCGCATTGAAGATGCTAATGGAAACGAAGTTGCTATGGGCGATCAAGGTGTGCTATGGGTGCGTGGCCCAAGTATTTGCGCGGGCTATTGGCAAAAGCCCGATACGACCAAGGAACGTTTTCAGCATGGTTGGTATCGTACTGGAGATATGTTTTCGCACGATGCCGAGGGATATTATTATTATCATGGGCGCGAAGATGATCTGTTCAAGGTAAAAGGTCGTTGGGTTGTGCCTGCTGAAATTGAAAGCCTAGTCTGTACAGAATTTTCTGATGTTATTGAGGCGGTGCTTATCCCTGTGAATGATCGCGATGGTTTGACACAATCCGTGCTTGTCTTGCGTACTGCATTAAACGAGACTATGGCGCATAAGCTCAGCAAGCAGATCACGGGACTTCTGCGTCACAAGGTAGAGCAATTTAAAAATCCAAGTGCCATTCACTTCGTGGCGGATTTCCCTCGCAACGATAATGGTAAACTTTTACGCAAGGAACTTTCAATTTCTATTGAAGCCCTTCAGGCGAAGAACAAAGTGGAGAAGACTGATGTTTAACGCCAAAATATCAGGCACAGGATACTATTTACCCAAAGACATCGTGACCAACGCGGATATTGTGCAACGCATGAATATGAACGAAGATTTTATCGTCAAGCGAACCGGAATCGTAACACGTCACCACGCCAAGCCTGAGCAAGGATTGTACGCACTCATTTTGCCCGCTGCGAAACAGGCAGTATCCGATGCTGGCTTAAGCATGGATGCGATAGACATGCTCATCATCAATACCTTAAGCCCTGATCACCACGATCCTTCAGAAGCATGCTTTGTTCAAAAAAAATTAGGACTCAACAATGTCCCCGCTTTTGATATTCGCGCACAATGCAGCGGTTTTATCTACGCCCTTGATATGGCTAGCCAATTTATTGCAACGGGACGCTGCCGACATATTCTTATTGTTTGTGCAGAATTACTTTCAAAGCGAATGGATTATACCCATGATGGACGCAACTTATCGATCCTGCTCGGAGATGGAGCGGGGGCAGTTGTACTCAGTGCTGAAAATTTTACGGCAAATCGAACTGTCAAACTTGTAGATATAATGACGGGTGCAGACGGGGATTACTTCAATCTACTTTACACGGCAAGTCCTGGTACACACGGTGAGCGTTTTATCAGTGCAGAAAATATTGAACAAGGCGAAACCGAGTTTCGCCTACAAGGGAAACAGATGTTCCAACATGCGACAGAGACACTCGTTGCAATTACTAAGGAAATATGTCGCCGCCACGATCTGGTTATTTCTGATTTCGACACAATCATTGCCCATCAGCCTAATCTCCGCATTCTTGATGTGGTGCGTGACGAACTCAATATTCCCTTGGAGAAAATGCCTATCAATGCTGATCGCTTCGGAAATATGGCTTCGGCCTCTTTGCCCGTGACTTTCGCCCAAGCTTGGGAAGAAGATCGTTTTCAAAATGGAGGCCGTCATCTCATACTAGGTTATGGTTCAGGTGTCACTTGGGGTGCTGCCATAGTTATGAGTTAAGCAAGCGAGCGTAGGATCACTGCCATTAACTTAAGGATTTTAATTGGGGTAACCACAAGGGATTACCCCTACGAATCAATTGCTTATGTAGGGGCAATCCTTTATGGTTGCCCTTAACTCAGTGGCATTGACGCTCCAGCGTTGGAATGCCTATTGTAACGCTCCAGCGTTACTCCTTAAGAAGTGATAGTTTTATTATTTTATTTAAACGGCGATTCAAATCGTATTGGTTTTTGACCCTCTTTAATTGCTGTTAGTAGTGTGTGTGCATCTACTGTTACTGAAGTTGATTGTTCCATCGTTTTGATAATTTTTTGTGCCAGGCTGGTTTTAGTTGATTGTTGTTTGGTTTTCCAAACTAAAAATTCCAGGTATTCTCTTAACTGTTCCATTTCTCGGTTTGGTCACTGAGAAACGCTATCAAATAACCATTCTCTTGTCATTACCTGCATAATTGTCTCCTTAGGAATGATTTACCCAACTGTTGAGTCAAACCTGACAGGTTTTTAAAACCAGGTTTAGTTGTCGATTTTATTTCGTGCATGTTCCTTAGTTTGGGATTTTATAAAATCCTCGTTCCTAAGTTTGCCATTCGTTGTGGTTTTTAAAATTCGTTGTACTCTTTTGAGTAACACAAGTTACAAGTTCATTCTAACAAAGTACCCGTAAAATCTGCTCCCTTCAATTTAGCATTTTTGAAGTTGGTGTTAGTTAAGTCAGCATGTTGAAAGTTGACGTTTCGGAGATTGGCATTTTCAAAGTTCACATTGCGTAGATTAGCATTGCTGAAATTGGCTCCTTGTAATTCTGCTTCGGATAAGTCAACGCCTTCTAAATTCCAACCAAAAAAGTCGTGGTTTGCCAATGCTTTGGTGAAGATGTGTTTTTTTAGGAATATAAATAAAGAATCGTAGATGAAATCTTTCGTTGGAGTTTTTTGGTAAAAATGAATATTGACGTTATTTATGAGTGCTGTTTTGAACAGTTTTATGAATTGTAAAGTTATATTGGTAATTTTTCTTGATCTTATGATCTTTTCTAGTATAAAACCAAGAAAACTAAGACCACCAATAAAGACAGTAAAAAAAAGAGTAGAATGAAGAGCAAAAGAAAGAGCATCAACATTATTACTAAAAAAAGCATTAACAATGAAACCAAGAACAAAACTAGAAATACCAAGAACGCCAAGAAAAAGAATAAACTGAAGAGCATCAACGATAATACCAGTTAATGATCTAATTAAACGATTTTCAATATTTACATAGCCCTTATTTTTATAAACTTTAGAAACGAAAATTTTAGAAAATTTGCGAAATTTATTTTTTAAAGAAATCAGTTTTAGTTCGTAGGTTAAATTAGAGAATAAACGACTAAAAATCTTAACCGAAGCTGATTGCTTTCTTTCCAATTCAACTTGAGACAAATCTCCTAAGAGTGTCTTACTTTGAATGTAATACTTATTTTCTTCCAAATTGAGTGGCAATGCACCTTTTGAGGATAAATCAGCGACAAAAGCAGCGATTTCTTGTCTCCATAATTTAAAAAATATTTCAGGAAATTTATCTTTAGACTTCTCTGTCTCTATATAAGTGACAATCCTTTTTGCGACAAAATATTCAAAAAACGAACGATGGACAAACTTATAATCATTGCTGGTTTGCCGTTGCAAAAAACTACCTGACAGTATATCGCCTAAAATACCATCTTTAGTTTCTGGATCAGAAAAATCAATATGATTTAGAAATTGCTGCATTAATTCTTCAACTTTGCTGGGTTTTATGACTTCAATGTCATTCAGATAAAACCATTCTGCTAATTTCTCAAAAAAAGTCTGTTTATCTTCCTTTGACAAACTCCCCGTAATTTTCTTGTTAGCCTGTCTTGTTATCCAATGTTCTGCATATTTCTCCATCAAATAGCCAGCAGTATACTGTCTTTGCCCTGCATTATTATAGGAATTATGGATTTCGGGTAGCATTTCTCTAATGATGTGCATTAAAGAAGGGCGTGATGCTAAATCAAATAACTGGGCATGGGATTCAAGAAATGCTAAATACTTGACAACTTCTTCTGGAGAAAAGTACTTTTGTAAGTATTTCTTCATTTCCTCAGCAGATAAACTTTGCAGTTTAACCAAGCGACAATGTGGTCGTTCATCAGCAATTAACTCATCGGTATCAACAGCTTGTAACGCTTTATTTAATTCCTGTTCACCAAAAAAATACGAAGGACGCCCGGCAATAACAATCTTATTGCCTTTCTTTGCTAATTGCCAAATGGACTCAAAATGTTGTAACCGATGTTCTTTACTCCCGACATAACCCATTTCATCAAAACCATCCAGCAATAACACAACCTGTTTTTTTTCAACTAAATACATCAAACTATTATAGTCAATCCTCATTTCATTAGTCGCTGTGCTTGACAACCTATCTTTCAAACCGTCATCGTGCATGGGACTCACATTAGTCAATGAGATTAATACCGGAATCCGACTGTTACCGGGGCTATAGTTTTCCGCCAACTTAGCTGCATAATGCAATAAAAATGAACTCTTGCCCGTACCGTATCCCCCTAAAATAGCCATTTGTCTGGGGCTTGCATCTTCATTTAGCCATTGGTTTAAAAACTCTTCCAACTGATACGACTCGTTAACGCCCAATTCTTGATGATTAAATGAGGGGTGTACAAAAGTTTGTGCCAGGGAAAGTTGTTTCTCTTCTTCTGTTCTCAGCGAAAACGGCAATTTCTTATCTTTATAGCGACTTACTAAACTATTTAGATAAGTTTTCACGGGGAAAAATTTTACAATGAGCTGAGTTTCTGACCAAATTGTTATCTCAGCATTAGGATCAGGTAAATCTGTGACAGAATCTAAATGGATATAAAAAATTTTCTTATAGCCTTTATCCATTTGTTTTCTAACATAATAGTTATCAATCCAACTCAGAAAACCAGTATAATCAATCGCATTAGAGCCAGAACTATCGCATGTCACAAAAACGGGCGTATTTTCTCCCAACTCATTAATTTCGCCATATAAAATTTCATTGTCAGCCTCAACCGCCAGATCACAACCCCGATAAAGCTGAAATATTCGTTTTATCCGCTCGTAAAATAGCTCACTTTCTTGTTCAAATTCCTGCGGTTTCCGCATTTTATAATCAGAAGTCGCCTTAGAGTCTTTAATATCCTGGGCAGACGAATCTCTTAAACCCGCAATATCAATTTGTCTATCAATGACTTTGCTTGCTTTTTGAGCTTCATATTTGACATACAGATAAGTTATTGCAATTAAAGCAAAAACAAAAATGAGATAAACGAGAATAGGGGGAGAATCAGGTAAGCCAATGTCCAATAATTTTACAAAAAGCACTTTTTTTACAGGGATGACATAAAATAAAGATGTTGTCACCGTTAATTGTAGCGCGATAAAAAAGAAAAAATTAGTCGGTTTAGTTTTGACAAATTTAAAATAAAAATACGCTATTGGGATAAAAATTATTAAGGCGGATAAAATAAGCCAAATCATTGTTTTTCCTGTTATAGACGTTCAGATAAATAATTTCTCGATCAAACCTGCCAGGTTTTGGAAACCTGGCAGGTTTTGTGAAGTTATTGACCTGAAAAACTATATTTATGTAAAACTTCATACAAGGATGTATTGTTGTTTAAAAATTATAGCATGGTAGCATAAATTATAGTTATTTTCTTTAAAAATCGTGTAACTAACCAGTCCTAATAATAATTTTAGTGACGCTGGAGCGTCACGACATGCATTCCAACGCTGGAGCGTTGGAACAAGAGTAATAATTTCACAAAACCTGCCAGGTTTGATCGAGAAATTATTTTTCTGAACATCTATAGATGAAAAGATTTTTGGTAGTAGTAATCAGCGTAGACAAATATAGTTTATCTTGATACTCTAACGTAAGTTCCAAAATAAATTTTGGCTCAGGCTCAAATCCTTTCTAAAATGCAATTCCTATAGTTATTATCAATTACTTTTGTCTCAAAACCAACAAAGTAATATCATCAAACACTTTTTGCGTCCCAATATACTGCTTAACATCATCAATCACTGCTTTTCGGATTTCATCAGCGGTGTGTTGCCAGTTTTGCTTAACTGTTTCACAAAGTCGTTCTAGTCCATACTGTTCTTTGTCAAGGTTTTCAGCTTCGGTAATACCATCAGTATAAAGTACTATTATGTCTCCCGATTTTAAGGAAACTTTGGCTTCAGCAATGAAACCCGTAATGTTTTCTTCTAAGCCAATTGGAAAACCTAAATCGACAGTGTCTATTAATTTCAACTCACCTTGTTGCACCACAATCATTTCTTCATGTTGTCCCGTTAAGCGAACTTGTCCATTTTGATAATCTAATAAAGCAAACGTCAAGTTTTTGTCACTGTTCATTCGTTGGACATTGTGGTAAATCGTTTCGTTGAGAGCGGTTAAGAACTTCACGGAATCGGTTTCGTTATTGGCTAACAGTGTTTTTACAGCGGTTTGTGTCATCATTGCCAATACACCACTTTCTAATCCATGCCCAATCACATCGCCGATACCACACAAAACGCGATCCCCTCGTTGTTGAACATCATAATAATCGCCTCCCACTTCGTCCGCGGGTTCCATAAAACCGGCTATTTCCAATCCTTCAATTTGTGAGAGTTCCATCGAAGGAGGTAACAGCATTTGTTGCAGGCGGCGAGAAACCTCTAATTCTGCACTCATACGGAGATTTTCCGCTTTTAGACGCTTGATGTTCAAGTGGGTTTTGATACGGGCTAACAGTTCATCTTTGGAAACGGGTTTGGTCAAATAATCATTCGCGCCTGAGTCTAACCCAGTGACTAAATCAGAAACTTGATTTTTAGCGGTCAATAACAGGGCTGGTAACTCATTGATTTCATAAGTTTCGCGGATTTTCCGCATCACTTCGTAACCCGTCATTTTTGGCATCATCACATCTAGCAAAATGATGTCGGGTTTTAATCCTTCTTCCAATAAAGTCAGAGCTTCAATACCGGAGAGTGCTTTAATCACGATGTAATCATGTAATGACAAATGGTTAACCAATACTTGGAGATTGACGGGTTCATCATCAACGGCTAATATTTTGATTTGTCCTTCTCCAGTCGCCTGCGATGTGGAAATTGCGGGTGAAAAAACATTTTTTAACAAGGATTTGTTAGTTATAGAGTCTTGAGAAGGTTGTGAAGTTTCGCCTTCCTCTGAAATAGGTAAGGTAAACTTAAACTGTGAGCCTTCTCCCTGTGTTGATTCTACCCAAATCTTCCCACTGTGTAATTGAACTAATTGTTTAGTGACGGTTAAGCCCAAACCTGTCCCACCATATTCTCTGGCAGTGGAACCTTCCGCTTGTTCAAAGGATTCAAAAATCCGATCTAATTTATCTTCTGGAATACCAATGCCAGTATCAGAGATAGTGATCTCTAAATAGCTAAGATTGCCTTCACCTTCAAGGTTTTCCACTTTGGCAGAAATTTTTACTTGACCACTTTCGGTAAATTTAATGGCATTACCCACTAAGTTGTAGAAAATTTGTTGCACCCGATTTTCATCGGCGAGCGCAGGGGGCAAATTAATATCAATGGCATTAACCAGTTGTAAGTCTTTTTGCCCCTTTAAAGACTGGCTCAATGTCAAAACGATTTCGGCAATTTCTCGCAAACTCATGGGTTTGAGTTGTAGTTCGATATCTTGGTGTTTCAATTTAGAAAAGTCCAAAATATCGTTGACTAAAGCAAACAAGCGTTTACCACTGCCCATAATCATAGCAAGATTTGCTTTGACTTTGTCGTCCAATTTACCTGCTGCACCATCTATCAAGGATTCAGCTAGACCAATAATGCCATTCAACGGGGTGCGAAGTTCATGGGAGGTATTGGCTAAAAACTCGTCTTTGACTTTATCTAATTCTTGTAACTCTTGATTTTTGTTTTCTAAAGTATCAATCGAAGTCTTTAGCTGTTTAGCCATCAGATTAAATGATCGCGCCAGTTGTCCCAATTCATCAGAACGTTTAACGGGTAGCGTTTGTTGCCATTGCCCTTCAGTCAGTTTTTTAGCAGCATGGTTAATTTGCAAAATAGGCCGAATAATCCAATTTGCGGTTAGAAGTGCAATTAAAATGGCTACAATCAAAGCGATGATAGATAATATGATGGTGTAGCGCGTATTGGCATTGATTTGTGCCATAAAATCATTTTCCGGCACAGTAACGACAACTAACCAATCAAGGCCAAATTCGTCTTGGAAGGGAGCAACTTGAATAAATTGTCGTTCTCCATCTATTTCAAAATCCAATTGTGCCGAGGTTTGGATATTTTTGAAGTCACCAAAGTGCTTTTGCAAATATTGCGCGGTGGCGCGTGTTGAAGAGATATTGCTTTCTGTAGCTTTCAGGCGTTGTTCTTTACCGTCACCATCTATCGAAAAAGGGGGTTCAGAAGTAGAAGTTGCAACAATTTCTCCAGAACGTTCTATGATAAAGGTCTGTCCACGTTGCCCAATTTTTAAATTGCTGAGAAATTCATTGATATCGGACAAAATCATGGCAATACCCGTTACTCCTTGAAGTTTTCCAGCATCATCATAAATGGGCAGCGTTGCGTCAAGACCCATATAAGCACTTGGCCATGGCCACTTATAAATTGCTGTCCAAGCGGGTTTGCCAAATTTAACAGCCGATTTATACCAGGGTTCTTCCCGTGGATCGTAATCTTCGTAGGTATTAAACTCTTTAATACGGTTGCCTTGTTTGTCTGCGGTATACTCTATAAGTGTATATCCTTTATGTTTACCAGACTGACGAAACCCATCCCAAATGGTGAAACTGCCATCCGGTTTGCGTTGTGCTGCGGTTTCTTTTCCCAATGTATCCGCAAAATAGAGATAACCAGGAAAACCAAGTACTTGAATTTGCTTAAAAAAATGTTTTTCTAAGCCTTCAAAGTCTTGTAACTCTAATTGGCCTAATTGAATGGCATTGAGATTCTGGAAATTAATGAGAGGAGGTGTTTTAAAAAAACTGGAGAGATGTTGTTCAATACGGGCAGTAATTTCGCCACGTAGCTGTTTGGCAACATCATTAACCGCCTGTTGCCCGTTTTGGAGCGATAGCCATCCCACTAAACCTGCTACTGCGATGATTTGCAGAATAAATAACGAAATGAGGACAAATCGCAAAGGCAACTTGTTAGAGATATCGTCAATTAAACGATTGAAAAACTTGATTAACACTTTGAAACCTCCTTTAAAATGTGTAAGTATAAATTGGTAAAATTTCAAAGTATACCACATATTCACTAATTAAAAATTATACAATTGTTAATTTATTAACTGATATTACGCAGATAGCTTTCAAACTGGAGTGCAAAATTGAGGACACCCCCCTAACCCCCCGTACACAGGGGGAAGTCCCAAAATAGAAAAATTAAAGCAAAGTGTCAAATGATGTTTGGTTCCACCCGTGTACGGGGGGTTAGGGGGGTATCCCCAAAATCTGTTACAATCAGCAATATTTCAGTTTGCACTAGCCTGGTATGCA
>JAUCGK010000104.1 GCA_030378085.1 Candidatus Parabeggiatoa sp. HSG14 | reverse complement strand
CAATAAGATACATTGTATATTTGGTTATATTTTTCGCTTAGGCAAAAACCACGCCAAGAGAAATATTCCAATAATTTCAATTGATTTCGGGTTACATTATTTCGCTACGTTTGATAAGCTAACCCAATTTACATTATAACTTATTGATTAACAACACTTATTTTCTTAAGTTAATGGCAGTGAGGCTCCAGCATTGGAATGCATATTGTGACGCTCCAGCGTCACTCCTTATTTTGAAAGAATTTGATTTAAAAAAAAGACTATGCAAACTGCCGCACAACCTCATCAAGAAATGATGGGCAGACAGTTAGAAAACAATATACTCGTCCTCAACGAGGAGTACAGCGAAGTTGTGTTCTTTTCAAATTCGTTGTACTCTATGTGTTAATTCGTTGTACTACTCATTGTTGTATTATTCGTTGTTGTCTTTTCAAATTTGTTGTACTCTGTTGTAATCCTTATAGTTCTATAAACATTTCTCAAATCATCTAAAAAGGAGTCATTAGTGTTAAAAAAACTATCTATTGTATGTTTTTTATTGTTTAGCATCCATTTATCTGCCGGAGTAGTGACAGATGGGAGTGTGGGACCTCGTCTTGATTTACCAGGGATCGATTATCAAATTGGTGCTGATTTAGGCCAACAAAAAGGGGACAATCTTTTCCACAGCTTTCAAGATTTTAATTTACAAAATTGGGAAAGTGCTACCTTTTCTGGACCAGGCAGTGTTACAAATATTATTAGTCGGGTTACTGGCGGAAATCGTTCTAAGATTGATGGAGTCATTCGTTCCACAATTCCTAATGCAGATATGTATTTTTTAAATCCGTATGGAATTATGTTTGGTCCAAATGCCAGATTAGAAGTAATGGGAGCTTTTCATGCCAGCACCGCGGATTATTTACGTTTTAGTGATGGTAAACGTTTTTCCACGACTCAACCTAATAATCCGATACTCTCTGTTGCACCAGTTGAGGCTTTTGGTTTATTAACTGATGTTACGCACTGTACTTCAAAAGTGAATACCAGAGTAGTGCAAAATGAAATTTTGCTGATTGTAACAGATTTTGGGGATACCCCCCTAACCCCCCGTACACGGGTGGAACCAAACATCATTTGACACTTTGCTTTAATTTTTCTATTTTGGGACGGGGGGTTAGGGGGGTGTCCTCAATTTTGCACTCCTGTTTGGAATCTATCTGCGTAACATCAGTTATTAAATAATCCAATGCCTATTAGTGTTCAAGGGAGTGTTCTTAAAGCCCCCATGTTGTCTTGATTGGAGGTGAACTTTTGATTGAAAATGGCCATTTGGTTGCGGCTGGAGGACGAATCAATTTAGCGTCCGTTGCTTCAACAGGAGAAGTAATTCCTAGCCCATATGATTTAAAAGTAACTTCGGTTAAAAAAGGGACAATAAACATTGTGCATTCTTTTATGCTCCCTGGAGAAATGCCTCCTGCTAGAGACGGGGAAATGCCCTCTCCTGATGGAATGCTACCTCCTGATGGGATGATACCTCCTGACGGAATGATACCTCCTGAGGGAATGCTACCTCCTGATGGGATGATACCTCATGAGGGAATGCTATCTCCAGAGGGAATAACTGGACAAGAAAAACTTGCAAATATTGATACAAATGGTCATGGTGGTGGTCAAATTTTTATTCGCGCTGATCAATTCTTCTTAGATAGAGGAACTATTTTTGCTGATAATATTGGTGGTATTGATGATGGAGGTATTGATATAAATATTCAAAGAGACATGCACTTAACCAATAGCGCAAGAATTACAGCAGGTGCAATGTATAATCTTGAAGAAGAGGAGCGTGGTGGTAATATTTCTATTCAAACTGGAAAACTCGATATAAGTGGGGTGGGGATTAATCAATTAGACTCGTATGTTGATTTACTGTTATACTGGACAGAATCATCCCCCGAATATTTTGAACAATTTGATATGAATAAAATAGAAGCCCAAAATTTTGTAAGCAGTTTACAAACTGTGATCATTGGATTACTCGAACAAGGTGAAATTTTTTCGTTGAATACGATTGTAAATCAAATGGATAAACAGTATAAAATAACCATTTCAAAAGTACTTGCTCCCATATTAAACACAATTGCAACTAGCACTTTTGGCGTTGGAAACAGCGGCGAAGTTTCAATAAATACACCTCTCTTAAATATTAATAGTGGTGTAATTCAAGCTAATACCGAAAATAGCGGAAATGCTGGAGATATTGAAATTAAAGCTCAAGATATTTCTTTAAACTATGGTTTTATTGCAGCAACCACTACTACTTCAGGTAATGCTGGAGATATTACCATTCAAGGATTCAATCAACCAAAAGCGAATCGGATTTCTGTCACAAACAACAGTAGTATTATAGCCAGTTCAGTGGGAATGGGTGATGCTGGTGAGATTAATATAAAAACACACGATTTAGTTCTCAAAGAGGGTGGCTTTATCAATAGCTTTAGTTACTACAATACTGGAAAAGCAGGTGAAATCGAAATTGAAGCCAATACAGTAGAAATAGCCAATGAAGGGAGTGGCATTTATACTGAAGCAGATAATGCGAGTGGAGGTGATATTACCCTTAACGTGAGCAATCGTCTCGAACTTCTTGATGATAGTAAGATTTCTGCGGCATCAATAGGTGATAAATCACTAGATGAGGGAGGTAATATCACCATTGAAAAACCGGAAATGTTCATCATTAAAAACAGTAAACTTTCAACTGAAGGATATAGAGGAGATGGTGGAAATATTAATTTTGATTTCTCTAAACTTGAACTATCAGGTGATAATGAGATAAAGTCATCTTCTTCAAAATGGGGTTCTCCTGGAGAACTTTGGCTTAACAAGGTAAAACTCACTGATGGCTTTATTTTGCCCTCCCCAAAAATTGAAGTAGCAGATTTATCACTAGATCGCTGCGTTGGCATCACAAAAGAAAACCTCAGCCGTTTTGTTATCACTATCAGAGATGTTTTACCCTCTGAACCAGGCGATTTGCAAAACCATCTCTACATTTCAGAATAATAGCCCGTCTTATAAAAACCTTCGAGTTTTTAACCTCGAAGGTTCTCCCTTTAACATTTTTCCCGTTCCCATCGCGACAAGGGAAGCTTGTTATTTCTTGCCGGGTATAATCCCTTTCTATACGCCAATAAAATCTGAATTATTATGGGATAGTGATTTACGACCTGAAGGACTTGCTTTACAATATAAAAAAAATGGCCTCTTTTTTAATGGTGGTTTCTTTTTCTTGGAAGAACGCAGTAAGGCCGATGATTCTTTTTTATTAGGCAATCAACTTGGCTATAGTACTACAATCAACAATACCAAAATGACCATTGGTACAGGGTATTTTGATTATATTGAAATTAAAGGGTTATCACTCAGTGACTTTGATTACCTTGAAGCTGAAGGCGATAGCTTTGGCAACACTTTGGATGCCGAAAGTAAATTTGTAAACGACTATAAAGAATGGGAGTTGTTTGGCGATGTTACTTTTAAAATCAACGCTCTGCCAATCTCCCTGTTTTTTGATTATGTCTTTAATACAGAGGCTGATGAAAATGAAACCGGTTATCTTGTTGGTTTCAAAGTAAACAAAACTAAGAAACCAGGCTCTTGGGATTTTCGTTATAATTATCGAGAAATTGAGGCCGATGCTGTTTTTGGAACATTTTCCGATTCTGATTTTATCGGTGGTGGCACTGATGGAAAAGGTCATGAATTAAACTTTGGTTATCAGATTGGCAAAGGTTGGAAATTATCAGCCGCCTATTTTATGAATGAAGTAGGTTTAGATGATGGACAAGATTTTGATCGTGTTCAAATTGATCTCAAGTTTAAATTTTAAGTTATTTTGGCACTGGGGTCGTTAAATGGGAATGCTTCACACAAGGGCAACCATAAAGGATTACCCCTACAAACCATCGTATTGTGTAGGGGCAATCCCTTGTGGTTGCCCTGATGTTATAGCGTTTCCCGATTGGATAAAGTACAACCTCCCCTAAATCCCCTCCTTAAATTAAGACTTGTACCTGACGCAATCGGGAAATGCTATATTTACCGATTTTAATCAATCCCACTTAACCCCAGTGCCGAGCCGGCAGGAAATCTACAATTATTAGAAAGAGCCAGCAAGTGACTATAAGAGACACAATGGTTCACCGTCAAAGCGAAAAACGGCAATTATTGGCGTTCGTGGGTTGATATCCAAAGTGAGATATTGGGTACACGTCGGTTTTTTTGTATTAAGTATCGCGACCAAAAGCTTTCAATCAATATAAAATTTTTTACAAATACTTCAAAAAATCTCATATACTCCATTAGCTTTCAACGGAAGCTCGTAGGTTGGACTAAGCGAAGTCCAACTAAAGAGGATATTAAATATCTTCCGTTGGACTTCCTTTGTCAGTCCAACCTGCGACTTCCTGTTTTAAAATAACCTCTATTTCTGTAATTCTTAATTTCCCCTCCCAAAAAACTTCCTTTAAAATCCCGCCAATTCGTTGAATTTCAAAGTAAAACTTTGTAAATCTACTGTTGAAAAATTTACAACAACAAATTTTTTTTCAATTTACCCTCACATTTTTTTTAAGACAGCGTCTATATCAATAATCATTTGATAGTAAAGAAAACACTCAATCTAATACTTTCTCCTACGATTTAACAATTTTACGGATATTAATGTAGACTACAATTTCTTACACTTTAAGGAGTAAATTATGAAAAAACTGGCTAAAACAGCCTTGATAGGGAGTTTGTCATGCTTGATGGCGAGCCCCGTGTTAGCTGATTTGAATACGGGATTAGTGGCTCACTTTCCCTTCAGTGGTAGTATGGAGGATGTGAGTGGTCATGGCTATCGTGGTTCTGCTATTGGTGGTGTCACATTAACGACCGATAGAGACGAGAACGAGGAAAGTGCTTATTACTTTAGTGATAATGCTTATATCCAAACCAATATAGATGGCAGTCGTTTTTCTTCTAATGAAATGAGTTACTCCCTGTGGTTTCAGGGACTTCACGCTGCCCAAACTAGCGGTTGGCCTGGGCCTAGTAAGCCTGCCATTTTAATCAGCAATGAAGGACACTGGCTCCAAGTTGCTGGAACTATAGGTTACGGCTCAGTAGATCGAGGGCAAGTTGTTGATGGTCACAAATTTGTCGCGTCATTGATTGATGCAAATAAACAGTGGCATCATATTGTCATTAATTACTCAGGCAATAAAATTGAGTGGTTTTTGGATGGCATGTTCATCATTGATTTTGAAACAGAAGAAGAGTATGCCTTTAATGGCAAACGATTCTTGTTTGGAAAATTAAATCCCCAAGCTGGTGCCGATTATATTGGGAAGTTGGATGACATCCGCATCTACAACAGGGTGCTTTCCGAAGCAGAAGTCGGTCAGTTGTATGCCTATGTGCCAGTAGAGTGTGAAGCCTGTGATGCAGCGCGTGAACAAGGGATGCAAATCGGCATCCAAACCTGTAAAACGGATCCCACAGCTTGTGAGATTACTGTTTCTGCTGGAGTAGGCTGTGATGTTTCTACGCCTGAGCCTTTACATGCTACCTATTCATTGGAAAGCAACATACTGCATATTCCAGCAATTGATATTCCCGGTAATCCACCGTTCACAGAACCTCAAGTCTTCAAAGCAGATTTACAATTGCTCCAAGTAGAAGGGGATTCATACCAATTTCACTCAGTATCTATTGAACCCATTGAATAAGACAATGTAGGGTGTGTTTCGCTATAGCGAAACACACCATTCTTTAATCAATAGGAGGTTAACATTGAGTAAGTATTTTCAATACACAAAAATAGGCTTGATTTCGGTCAGCATGTTGTTCTTAGTGAACTGTGGCGGTGGTGACAGTAACGAAGGTGATGATGATGGTAATACAGAGGGAGGGGGTGGCTACCATATCAAATCATTTTCCATTGAGGGAAGTTATCCTTCTACTACTGGGCAGATAGTTCCTATTAACTCTGGTGTGAATAACGGAAAATTCACAGTATCTTGGAAAACGACTGCCAATGCTCTGTATCAAGTTCGCTTACGATTACACGATAATGATGTCCTGCCCGAAGAAGAAAGCAATCTACCCATTATTTACCAAAACAACTGTAATATGGGTAATCTTGGGCAAAATGATGTTTGTGGCAGTGATGCCACTAGAATCTGTCAATTTACCAATGATAATAGAGTGCATTGTGGTACAAGAAAAACAAATATAACTAGATTTTTGGACCAAATCCCAAAAATGGGTTATATGATCCTTGAAATATGTGGTGGAGGATTATCTTATGATGACTGTGACACCAAATCTGTAGAAATAGAGTTTCAATAGCAAAGCGTTGGAATACAAAGCTTTAGCTTTGTACTCCATTCAACAATCTGTCAATATAACCTTGACAAATTTTAATTTTTCATTAATCACAATCGTAAGGAGTTAATTAACCGTGAGTAAATACTTTTTAGTGGCTTTGTTCACTTTGGCACTGGTAGGATGTGGTGGCGATGATGATTCGTCCACCCCTCCTAAAATAAGTGGTTGGGGTACACCACCCACTATTGTCACGCCAACCACAACTGATGAAGCGAAAAACATGCTCAACCTGTCAGCACAAGTGTCAGACGATTTCATGAGTAATATGCGGGTACTTCGTGAAACGATGGAAGCTGATCCGGCTATTCAACAAGCTGTTGATGACTTGAAGAATAATCCTGACGTTGTCGCAGTGAGCTATCAATCCAAATCCCTCTACATCTATACAAGATTGGGAGACAAAGTGGTTGTGTTATTGGATTCTGAATATAGAAATAATCCGACTGCCAGCAACGAAGTGACTACTTTGAGTACCAGTGGTTTTGATACGTTCAATAATACGATGGCTGCGGCGGGGGCTGTTCCTTTTGATGGTTCCAATAAAAGCGTGGCTTATTTGAAACATTTCAAGGGAGGAATATCAACCCCTTCCGGTGGAGTTTTCACAACCCAGTCAGTTCATCCATTTGCTGTTGGCAGAAAGGCATTGATTCTATCAGGCTATCAAACTGATTTTGGAGAAGATTTATGTCCCATCAAGGAAGCCTTTGAAAATGGTGGCTTTTTGGTAGATTTTGTGGTTGATAAGGAAATGTGCTTCGTGCCAACCACAACCTTTGATAAAGGGATTATCAACTATGTGAATAGATTGCATGAATATGATGCGATTTACTTTAATACGCATGGTAATACTGATGCGTTAAGTCTGGGGATTCCTTATAATTCGGATAATCCGTCCCTAGAGTTGTTGACATTTAAACTCAACCCCGGCGTGCATCTGTCTGCGTCAAGCAAAAAGTTAATGATTGACTCTACTTACATCAGTCATGCTTTTAAAGATGCTAATCAGTTCAAAAATACTCTGGTTTTCACGGATTCTTGCTTGGGAGCCAAAGTGAAAACTCATCTCGCGGATGCGTTTTTGGATAGTGGTGCTGCTGTTTATGTGGGTTATAACAACACCACTCAGTATAACAGACAAACACCGCAATTCAGTTCGCCGTTTTTTCAACAAGGCAATCAAGTGGCTACTTCTGTTGCCACAGCCCTTAAAGAACCGACTGAATTGCTAACCCATTGGACAAGCGAAACCGCGCAAGATTGCTCACTGTTCTTATTTGGCTGTCAAACCGTTGAAACTGAAGGTGTAGATGTAAAAGTTTACAGAAGCCAAACGGTTCAGAACGATCCAGAAGGCTTTATTATCGTTCCTTTTGTTTATGCCATTACCAATACCTCCCCAAACATTATTTATGCGGGAGATACTATCACAATCCAAGGTCGTCATTTTGATGGTGAAAGTCAAAATGTTTACCTTTATCATCGTAGAACGGCAACAAAGGAATTCCTTCCAATCACGTCTTTCACGAATACTCAGATTGAAGTGGTTATTCCTGAATCAATCACACCTCATTACTATGAAGTTTATGTAGGTGATTACATTCTTCATAGTAATGCCAGTGCACCAGGTTACCCGTTAACTATTCAAGAAGAAGGATTAGTAAACCCGGGTACGGTTCAAGGGCTAGTTAAAGATGCTGTCAATGGAAATCCGCTGTCTGGGGTTTTGATAACAGTACGCCGCCCTGATAACACCTTTGTGTCTGAAAGAGCCACAGATATTAACGGTAGATATGATATTGCGCTATCTGAAGGCAGTTATGTTTTAGAAATGTCTTTAGTGGATTATATTTTAGCCACAGTATATGTTGATATAATCCGTACTCAGATCACGACAATGCCAGAATTGCGCCAAGTACCGCAATCAAAATCAGGCAGTGGTGCTATTAAGGGTAAGTTAGTTGATTCGGTTAATCAACGCGAAGTAAACAACGCAACGCTTAATATTCGTTATGGTATTAATGTGATAACAGGAGAAATCATTGCGACAGCGATCACGGACAGTAATGGCAATTACCGGATAGATTTGCCAGCAGGGAATTATACAATAGAAGCACTCGTCAGTGCGTATTTCAGTACTTATTTCCCAATTGTTGCTATTGGTAATCAGACGACTAATACCCCAAACGTTACTATTACGCCTAAAGAGGTACAAGAGAACGTATCCAAAGATATAATTACAGAGCCTGTTCGTACCTTTACAGGACATATTAATGCAATCTGTAATGAAGACTGCGTTGCCTTTAGTCCTGATGGACAATTTATTTTATCGGCTAGTGGTAATAATATAAAATTATGGAAGGTGACAACGGGAGAAGAAATTCGCAGTTTAAGAGATGATGCTCATGCGATAGACGCAATAGCCTATTCGTCCGATGGAAAAACCGCTTTGTCGAGTGCTAGTTATCTTTGTACTAATAATACTTGTTCTTTGGATGAAATAGAGATGAAATTATGGAATGTGACAACGGGAGAAAAAATCCGCAATTTTGAAGTGCAGACTAATATAATAGGTTCTCTTTCAGTTGCTTATTCTCCTGATGGAAAAACTGTTTTATCTGGTGGTTATGTAGGGATGAAATTATGGGATGTGATAACAGGAGAAGAAATCCATAATTTTGAAGGGCATACTAATGATGTAATGTCAGTGGCCTATTCGCCCGATGGAAAAACCGCTTTGTCTGGTAGTAAGGACAATACGATAAAATTGTGGAATGTAAAAACAGGAGAAGAAATTCGCACTTTCTCCGGGCATTCTTTTTGGGTAATGTCAGTGGCCTATTCGCCCGATGGAAAAACCGCTTTGTCTGGCGGTTGGAACGGTTGGATGAAATTGTGGGATGTGAAAACGGGAGCAGAAATCTTCCGTTTTGAGGAATTTCCCAATATACATTCAGTTGCTTATTCGCCTGATGGAAAAACTGCTTTGTCTGGTACTGCTAGTGGGATGATGACATTGTGGAATGTAAAAACTGGAGAAAATATCCGCCGTTTTGAGCATTCTTCTGGTATACAGTCAGTAGCCTATTCGCCTGATGGAAAAACTGCTTTGTCTGGTGGTATAGATGGTAACGTGAAATTGTGGGACTTAGGTTTGTAAGTTAAGTGGGAAGGGCAACAAATACGATGTTGCCCACCACATTCGCAATCTGGATAAAATCATTATGAAATCAGTATTATGGATAATTAGCATTGTCTTATTGACAGTACATTTTAGCAGTTGTGCAAGTTTAAATGAATGGGCTGCCAAAAGAGATAAAAGAATTTACAAGAATTATGCTAGTCAGGCTTTGGTGAAATGGTATCAAAGTCAGTTCCTACCCAAAATTGAAGAACTCAGAAAAAGTTCATCCAACGAGATGTATGTTATTGAAAAGATCAACCCAGAATTTTTGGGAGTCAAAATCAACTACACTGAGGAAACGAACAATAATTATCACCATTATTATGCCCATGTTCACAATAATGCCGCCAAATGGTATAAGCAATATGTCCAACAACAAGGTGGCTCCCTTCAGGGGTATAAACCAAAACTGGCAGAAGCCATTGTTAAAGTTGGTAGTTTAAGATTGATTGATAGAGAAGCAGTGCGTAGTTGTTATTTTGAAAGAGCCTATTTCGCCAAAGTAAATAATCAACTTGATTCCGGTTTTATTGATGTGACTTGCTACTATCCAGACCCAATTATCACTGGACGCAATTTCAATAGTACTTTTGGTTGGATTGCGGTTTTGGACGCGCCCATTCTACGTCAAGCTTTAGATAGACTCCCTAATTCTTTGCTGATGGAAACACAGATCAATTATTAAGGAATGTGCATGAAATAATTTCCCGGTATGTTGAATCAAACCTGACAGGTTTCCAAAACCTGTCAGGTTTAGTTATCGAACTTATTTGGTACTCGTTTAATCCATTTTTTAAATGGTTGTATTAGGCCTTAAAAAACATGAACAATAAACCCGATTTCCGAACAGAATTTATTCGCTTTTTAAAATCTCGTGATTTTCCAACAAGTGCTATTTTTGGTAATGTTAAAATTGGGGATACTCATGTAGACTATTTAATCACGACTCCAAATTCCAATGAGAAACTGGCAATTATTACTGCTCAAAGGCTAAATGACAATTCCACGCAAATAAGAAGGCAGATTGAAAGGTGTCGCCAAGAAATAGGGGAGTCTGATTATCCGATTTGTATTTTAACGCCGACTACAGAAACTCATAGCAAATATCTATTTTCTTTATATCACATTGATAAAAAAGGAAAATTTCAAAAAATAAACTTTGAATTACTCCCGACTTTCCAAGCGTTGTCTTCAAATTCACCAACTTCGCAGGTTTTGGCACCGACTTTATCTTCTTCTAAAGAAATAGCCAAGCAACCCGAAATGATGAATGTTTCCAGTACTGTGGAAACCTGTTTCCAAGTTTCCTTCCGTGAAGCTGGAAACGAAAAACCAGATCAAAACCACCCTATACAAAGTCATAAATCATTAAAAGCAAAACCTCAAACCAGCTTAGGAGAAACGATGAGTCGCAAACAATACGATTGGTCTATGCCTGATGAAATAAAAAATCGTTTAGGTACAACCACGTATGGCAGGCAACGCGCCCTATTTGAAAAAGATTATTTACTGCTCATACTGCATGCTCCCCCCAAATCAGATCAAGAATCGCGAGACACGGTGATATTCCTACGGCAACCAGATGGCAAATTGCTTTGCAATGGTTTAAATAACGGCGAACATCGTTTGCATAAACTCATCGGTTCTTATCACCGTCAGTACCAGTCTTTACACAAACAATATCAATTAGCCAAAGATGCACAACAATTTTTTGACATCATTGAAGCGACAACTCCAATTAGCCGAGCCGCTCAAAATATGATCTGCACTTTGAATGTCTCTGTGGAAATGGTAAAAGAAGATATATTTCTGATTGGCAAACGTGATGAAGCCGAAGAAGTCGCTCGTAATTTTGAACTGTTGCTCTTAGACAGCAAAAGTGCATTAGATTTCAGGCTCGCCAAAAACGTTGAAGATCAAGCGAAGAAATCCGAACAAATGGCTATTGCACAACACAAATTAAATGTGCTTGCTGCAATGACTTTTCCCATCCTAACGATTGCCGCGATATTCGGCATGAATGTACATCACGGTTTGGAAACAGAAAACCCAGTAATTTTTTGGTTAATTTTCATGGCTGGACTCATAATCGGTTTGTCAACCAAAAACTGGTTAAATAAAAAATGATAAAAAATGGGATAATGGGATAGATATAGCATTTTCAGATTGCATGAAGTACATTCTAAATGATTTTCGGTACGACAAATTTAGAGGCTTGCAAGTCAATTTATTCCACAATTTAAATAGGATTACTATATATTCAATGAGTTAAAAAAACTGATAGGTAATAAAAATAATAGCATTTGACTTTTTTAATTATAATCTGTTAATCTATCAAACTCAATTTCAACATTTGAGAAAATATTATAATGACACATGAAAAATGGAATAATTTTTTAGGAACATCCACTGCTGTTGTGGGAATTATTGTCGGAGTCGAATCCTATTTTGGTTGGTTTGCCTATCCTGAATTATGGATTGGCTATGGTATTATAGTACTAATAAGTATCTGGTTTATTTTCCGAAAAGACCCTGTTTCCAAAAGCTTTAATTCAAAAATATCTTCCTTTAATGGTTCTGAAAATGAGACTACGCTGAGTCGACTAAAAATTGATCTTGATCGATTACCAGAACCCACTACTAAATTAGTGGGACGCGAAACAGAATTAGCACAACTGGATGAGGCTCTTAAAAACCCAAAAACAACTATCGTTGCCATGATTTCTGGGGGCGGGATTGGCAAAACTGCCTTAATATGGGAATGGTTGCAACATATTGAACCCTACTATGGTGGTGCCATTCGTGTATTTGCCTGGTCGTTTTATAACCAAGGTTCCTATCAAGCCCTGACTTCGTCCAAGGCTTTTTTTGAAGAAGCCTTACCTTTTTTTGACTACCAAAAACCGATTCCCAAAGATGAAATCGAAAAAGCCCAAGCCTTAGCGAAATGCTTACGCGAACATTATTCTCTACTCATATTGGATGGACTAGAACCATTACAACATCCCGTACATGAGCATCTAAAAGGAAAACTTTCTGATCTCGCCCTCAAGGAACTATTACGTTGTATTCGTCTCTATCGCTTAGGGCAATCTGGCGATAAAAATTTAGTGGTTATAACCACCCGCCAACCAATAGTCGAACTGGAAAAGTGGAAAGGTTATGTGTCTATTGATTTAGGGATTTTAAGCGATCAAGAAGGTGCTAAACTATTACAAAATCTCAACGTCAAAGGGAGTCAAGCTAATTTAGAAATAGCCAGTCATGATATGGGTGGACATGCGTTGGGATTATTGTTAATGGGCAAGTTATTGGTTGAACGTTTCCATGCTGACATCCAACGCCGTGATCAATTACCCGATTTATTTAAAGAAACAAAAACGGGGGAATATGCTCTGCGTGTTTTACGTTATTATGACAAAGAGTATTGGCAATCCGCTTACTTTCTCCAACGTGTTTACCACCGTTTGACCAATCAGGTGGTGTTAGAACGTGTTTTGTTACATTTGATGGGACTCTTTGATCGTCGGATGGGGATTAAAGAAAAGCAAATTTTGCTGGAACATGCCGAATATGCTAAACCGTTAGCGCAATTAAAACGTCAAGAATGGCGGCAGTTAGAACAACGTTTAGAACAATCAGGATTGTTATTCAAATACATTCATGAGGGAGAACGACGCGAATGGAAGACCCAACCGTTAATACGCCGTTACTTTGGGCAAACTTTTCGAGAACAAAAACCTAAAGCCTATCAGCAAGCGCAACAAGTGTTATTTGAATACTATCAATCGACTCCAGAAAAACATCAGCCAGATAGGTTAGAAAAATTAGAACCATTATATCGAGCCGTTGTCCATGGTTGTTTAGCAGGTGAATATCAAAAAGCGTGGCAAGATGTCTATATTGAACGCATCCGTCGTGGTAGTGAAAATTATAGCACAAAACAATTGGGAGCTTATGCTCACGACTTGACTGCGTTGACTGCTTTTTTTCCAGAAGGTTGGGGAAAGCCAGTAAGTAATGGCTTATCTGAATCCGATCAAGTGTTATTACTCGGACAGGCTTCTTTTTATCTGATGTCATTAGGACGTTTATTTGAAGCGATTAAACTTCGGCAAATTGCGATCAAAATCATTGAACGACAGAAAATATGGGATAATGCCGCTGTTTCAACCCGCAATTTGGTTGCGTTGCATTTACTCATTGGAGATGTGGATGAAGCCGAAAAGGTGGCCCAACAAGCCATTATTTATGCCAATCGGACTAATCAAAATCCACTGTTTAATAAAATGGCTAGCCATGCGAAATTAGCCACTGTCTTACATCGACAGGGCAAATTGAGTGAAGCTTTAGAACAATTTACCCTCGCTGAGAAATTGCAAGCAAAGCGTAAACCAGAATCACCTAAGTTATGTTCTGTATGGGGATATCAATATTGCAGTTTGCTACTGGATCAGGCAAATTCTATTGAGGCTCAAGAAGCTCTTTTAAAACGGGGTCAGTATGCCTTAGAAATTGCCAGCGAAGATAATCAATTGCTTGATAAAGCACTGGATTGCCTCACCATAGCTAGAGCGCAAAACGACCCTTCTGAGCAGTTATCCCACTTTAATGAAGCGGTTTCAGGCATCCGTAAAGCCAGCAAAATGAATTTTTTGCCCATCATCTTACTCGCTAGGGCTAATTTCTTACGTTTTCAACAAAATTTTAAAGCTGCACAATGTGATCTTGATGAAAGCTTAGATATAATCCAAACTTGTGGGATGAAACTTTTTGCGGTTGATGCCGCCTTGTTACAAGGCAACCTTAATCTTGATCAAAAGTATACAGCGAATGAATGCTATAAAACGGCTAAAGAATCAATAGTTACTACAGGCTACCATCTACGTAATCCAGAGTTGGATTTATTGGGATCGCGAATCGCTCATTCTGAAAATGATTTAGATAAGGCCCAATTGTATTTGAAAAAAACACGAGAACAATTAGAAAACATGGAATATTGGGGATTATTGCCGCTGTGGCAACAGGTGGAAAAGGAATTGAAAGGGTATTGCGAATAAACTTCTTAATGCGAGTATATAGCGTTTTCCGATTGGATAAAGTACAACCACCCCTAAATCCCCTCTTTAAATTTAAGGAGGGGACTTGTACCTGACGCAATCGGAAAATGCTATAACATTTTTTTGTGATGTTGGAATGTCACGAACTGCATTTCAAGACTGGAGTGTTGGAACAAAAAGCTGAGTAGTTACCTTTAATTTTTGTATTTAACTGTACAAATCAGTATAATGTTTTTTTCTGATTATAACGAATTTTTGGGGCACCCCTAACCCCCCGTACACAACCCCCCGTACACAGGGGGAAGTCCCAAAATAGAAAAATTAAAGCAAAGTGTCGAATGATGTTTGGTTCCACCCGTGTACGGGGGGTTAGGGGGGTGTCCCCAAAATCTGTTACAATCAGGTTTTTTTTCTGTAACTGCTCAGTCTCACAATAAACATTAACGTTTTTTTATAAAGAGTGACGCTGGAGCGTCACGAAATGCATTCCAACGCAGGAGCGTTGGAACGAGAGGATACGCAGGAGCGTTGGAACGAGAGGCTGAGTAGTTACTTTTTTCTAAACATTCATTTTGCATTTTTCATTAATGCATTTATCCACAAAAAAAGGAAGTGTTTTATGGAACATACTTTACCAGCCTTACCTTATGAAATCAATGCTTTAGAACCACACATTTCTAAAGAAACCTTAGAGTTTCATCACGGCAAACATCACCAAACCTATGTCACTAATCTGAATAACCTGATTAAAGGGACGGAATTTGCGGATATGTCATTAGAAGACATTGTTAAAAAATCTTCTGGTGGAATGTTTAACAATGCGGCCCAAATTTGGAATCACAGCTTTTATTGGAATTGCCTAGCTCCTAACGGTGGTGGACAACCATCAGGAAGTTTGGCAGATGCGATTAATAGCTCATTTGGCTCATTTGATAAATTTAAAGAAGAATTTACCAAAACTGCGGTGACCACTTTTGGTTCTGGCTGGGGTTGGTTGGTAAAAAATGCTGATGGCAGTTTAGCTTTAGCAAGCACAAGCAATGCTGGTACACCAATGACTGCTGGACAAACCGCATTACTAACATGCGATGTATGGGAACATGCTTATTATATTGACTACCGCAATGCTCGTCCAAAATATGTGGGTGCATTTTGGAATTTAGTCAATTGGGATTTTGTTGCCAAGAATTTTGGCTAAGTTTTACCTCGAATCGTCTTTATTTCTTTATTCGAGTGTTGGTTGTTATACAATATTTAATTAATTGAAATAAAAGTATTTACATTACAATTATAAAAATTCTTTAGTGGTTGACTAAGATATTGAGTACAGCTTTTTCAGGACAATAACTACTAAGGATTACATTTTATAAAGGATTAAACTTAAGGCATTTATTTGAGCAATCCTTGTAATTTATAGAGAAAATGTCATCCTGGAGAATCGACTCTAGTTAATATCTCCTTTTTAATCCTTTATTATAAGTAATCCTTGTAGTTATATTAATCCGGAAAAAAGGAATGCGCCCAATTCTAATAATTTTTAATTATAAATAATTAAAGTCCCTTGGCTTATAAAACCTTGGGGCTTTTTTTTTAACTAAAAAAATTAAATGCCAGTATTTTCAAATTGTTATAATGGATATTATTCTAAAACTAGATATAAAAATAAGCTATTAGTGGTTTAAGAATATGAAAAAAGTAATATATTTTTAAATATGCCTATATTTTCTGATTGTAACAGATTTTGGGCCCCCCCCTAACCCCCCGTACACGGGTGGAACCAAACATCATTCGACACTTTGCTTTAATTTTTCTATTTTGGGACTTCCCCC
>JAUCGK010000103.1 GCA_030378085.1 Candidatus Parabeggiatoa sp. HSG14 | reverse complement strand
TTAACTTATTGATTTTAAAATATTTATAATTTTTTATATAACTATATGAAATATAAAAGTATAATTATTTAGGGACAAGTAATGTAGAAACATTTGTACCTGCATTTTTTATTAAAAGTGACACTGGAGCGTCTCAGAATGTTTATTCGCAAACTACAATTAAATAATTTTAAAAGGTTTACTGATCTTACTATTGATCTGAGTAATCAAACGTTATCTCCAAAATTGGTTTTAATCATTGGTATCAATGGGAGTGGTAAGTCAGGTATTTTTGATGCATTTGAAGCGATTTCATCTCAAGCGAAAGATGATACTATGCTACAGTCTAACTATTATCGGAAAAATGTCCAGTTTGATTTTGAAGTCAAGATAGAATTAGTTGATAAAACACTAATCATTAGGCATGATAATAAAAAGTGTTCTGATAATCTCAGTCCAACGGCATTTTATGGCAGAAGTAGTTTAAGGCAGGTGCCTCAATTAACGAGAACCACACTTGGACAGGAAAAATCAGTTAATTTTGAAAAGGATTCTGATCGTCCGAAAATGTATATTGAAAGAGATAGCCGTTTTGAAAATGATCTGGATAAAATAACGGAATTAATCTTAAAAGATTTTTATCGTTCTGATCAAGCTGCTTCCCAGATTAGGTTAAAATATCTCAATCCTATTAGTGAGGCTTTTAAGCGGATATTTGGAGAAAATAGTGCTACCCAGTTAACATTGCTTGAATTAATTCCGCCTTTAGATGATAAAGTTGCTCACATTACCTTTAAAAAAGGGGAATCAGAAATCCACTATAATTATTTGGGTAATGGGGAAAAAGAAGTCTTTAATATTCTGGTTGATTTATTGGTGAGAAAAAATCTTTATCAAGATACGATTTATTATTTTGATGAACTTGATTTACATTTGAATACAAAACTTCAGTACCGTTTATTGAAAGAAATCGTTGAAAATTGGATACCCGCAAATTGTCAGTTATGGACAGCAAGTCATTCACTGGGTTTTATTGAATATGCCAATGAAGTTGAGAATGCTGTTATTATTGATTTTGATGAGTTGGATTTTGATAAACCTCAAACGTTATTTGTTCAACCTAAAAATAGATATGATGTGTTTGAAATTGCGGTGAGTAAAGAATTTCTCTCTCACGTTTTAGAAGGAAAAACCATCGTATTTTCTGAAAATACTGATACACCTTTTTATAATAGGATTGGTATAAAAGACACGATTTTTTTTACTGGTATAGATAAAAATGATGTTTTTTTTAAGGCTAAAAATTGGCATTATTATGGATTAATTGATAGGGATTTTTTAACAGATGAAGAAATCCAATCAATTTGTCATATCTATCCCAATTTGTTGATACTGAATTATTATAGTATCGAAAACTATTTTTATCATCCAGATAATTTAGCTGAATATTATCAATCTAAGCAACAAGATTTTGATAAAATTACTTATATTAATAAATTAAGCGAATGCAAGGCGCGTGTCAAAGATGAGATAATTTTTGGCATATTGGGTGCTAGAAAAGGTTATCCTTTCTTTAAAGAGAATCAACATGCTAAATTGAGAAAGCAATTTACAGAGAATAAAACTATTTTATCTTTGTTGCAAAGCGATGATTTTGAAACATTTTATAAGGTATTTTCGGCTAAAGACTATGCGCGGAATTTACCAGAAAGGCAAAACCTAAATAAGGAACAGTTGTCTCAAACCAATTGGTTTAAAACACAAATTCAATCCATTTTTTTAATTTGAGAGTTGGAAAAAAGTCCAAAGCCATGATAGAGTAACGTGTTTTGGGAATAGAAAAATTCCTATTGTAACAGATTTTGGGGAAAATACAAAATCCCTCCCCCTGAGCTGCCCTGTACACAAGCAAATTTTCTGATTGTAACAGATTTTGGGGACACCCCCCTAACCCCCCGTACACGGGTGGAACCAAACATCATTCGACACTTTGCTTTTTCTATTTTGGGACTTCCCCCCTGTGTACGGGGGGTTAGGGGGTGTCCCCAAAATTCGTTATAATCAGCAAATTTTTTATGATCATTATTTTATAGAGAAAAACGAATGAAAATTAATATCGGTGTCCTATTTGGTGGACGTTCTGTTGAACATGAAGTATCTATTATTTCAGCACTTCAAGCGATACATGCGATAGATAAGACGATGTATCACGTTATTCCCATTTACCTGACAAAACAAGGGATTTGGTATACGGGAGATGCGTTGTTGGATATCGAAAATTACAAAGATACAAACCACTTACTTTCCCAATGCAAAAAAATATTGCTCCCAGTTAATGCGGATGAGAATGCCATCCTCAATTACTCGCCTGGTTTTTTCCAAAAGAAAGTACTCGGTAAAATCGACATTGTTTTTCCAGTATTTCATGGAACTCATGGCGAAGATGGTGCGTTGCAAGGACTTTGCGAATTAATCAATATTCCTTTTGTGGGGTGTGATGTGCTTTCATCAGCAGTTGGCATGAACAAAATCGCCATGAAACTGATGTTAAAAGCGACTGGTTTGCCGATTGTGAATTATTTTGGGTTTTATGCGAAAGAATGGCTTAAGAATCAAAAAACAACTATCGAAAAGATAGAGAATACCTTAAAGTATCCAATGATTGTAAAACCAGCTGCTTTGGGTTCAAGTATTGGTATTACAAAAGCCAGTAACAGAAAAGAATTAGAGGAAGCGGTTGACATTGCTAAAAAACTTTCTCAACAATTATTGGTGGAAGAAATGATTTCTGATTTAAAGGAAATCAACTGTTCCGTTTTAGGTGATTATGAAAAAACAGAAGCTTCCGTTTGTGAAGAACCTATCCATGATGAGAAAAGCGTTCTTAGTTTTCAGGATAAGTATTTGAGTGGTGGTAAAACAAAAGGGATGAGTAGCGCACAGAGAAAGCTTCCTGCTGACATTCCAAAAGAAATGTCTGACGCTATTCAAGAGATGGCTCAACAAACCTTTTTGCTTTTGAATTGTCAAGGTGTGGCGCGAATAGATTTTTTAGTGGATAATGAGACACAAAATGTTTATGTAAATGAAATCAACACCATTCCTGGTTCCTTGTCTTTTTATTTATGGGAAGCATCAGGTAAGTCATTCACAGAGTTGACAACGCAACTGATTCAACTTGCTTTAAAAAGACATCGGGAGAAAAACAATCTCCTCTTTTCTTATGATTCTAATATACTTGCTGGATTTAAAGGTACGAAAGGTGCAAAAACATAAGTTAACTTGACAATAATCTTGTTTTTTTCCAAAATAAATTTTGGACTCCGGAATAACGCGATTCGTTCCAAATTTATTTTGGAGGTTTGAAGTCCAAAATTTATTTTGGATGTAACGTGACATTGTCAAGTCAATATACAGTTCTAAAAGTTAAGTTGACTCGCGCTGTAACAGGATTTTTAGTTTTAGGGACTTGATGTTTCCACAAATGTTGGGTTGTTCCTTTCATGGTTAATAGACTACCATGCTCTAATTCTAGTTCCATTTTATGATTTGGTTGAAATTTGTGTTTAAATACTAACTTTCTTGTCGCACCAAAACTGACGGAAGCGATAGTAGGATTTTTACCGAGTTCTGCTTCATCATCGCTATGCCACGATATACTGTCTTTTCCATCTCGGTAAAGATTTAAAAGAACGCTGTTAAATGTAGCTTTGGTGATTTTTTCAACCTTCTGTTTTATTAAAAGCAATGTGGGTGTCCAAGGTTCAGGTTTCATTATAATGCCTGAATAGGTATAAGTTTTACCATCATTACCATACCATGCGGTTAACCTTGGTAAATCTAATTCCTTTCCGTACATATTAATTTTTTCTTGTCGCCATTTGATATCATTTAACAATTCTGCCAGAATATCATCACCATCTTCTTTTTTAAAGAAGTTTCTACAAAATGTTATATCGATATCAAGCAAAAATAGATTTTGTCCTAATACTTTGAAATTAAAAAAGTTCATGGCGAATAATTATGGTTAATGATTAAATGGTTAATGGTACTTAACTTTATGTTTCCAAAATAAATTTTTGACTCCAAACCAATATTCTGGCGGAGTCCAAAATTTATTTTGGATAACTTGTATTCTGCACTTTTAATTACAGCCAGTTCTCCCTTTTACAAATTTAGTGAAGAGTTACCCATTCCCCATTTTTATTTTATGTACAAGAGTCGGTTGCCCAACCCCTTTTAAAGCTGCTGAATGTTGTTCAGTTTGATAATGGCTTTCTGCTATTTTTTCCAAAACGCCTGGTGATTCAAGAACAGGTTGCGATATCCATATCTCTCCTGCTTGAGCTAATCCTTGAACCCTCGCAGCAATATTGACTGATTGACCAAAATAATCAATTCTCTCATCGTTTACCACTGCTAATGCAGGTCCTTCATTGATACCCACTTTTAAACCAATTTGGTAATTTTCAGCACGAGCAGTCTGATTCATTTGTTCAATTTTGTTGAGCATTTCCAGTGACGCTAAAAAACCATCCAACGGGCGAGAAAATGTCGCCATAATCGCATCCCCCATTGTTTTTACTATCACGCCCGAAAACTTACGCACGATTTCAGTGAGTATTTTGAAATGGGTTTGAACCAGTTTATAGGCAAAGATATCTCCTGCCTTATCATACATTTCTGTTGAGCCGCGCAAGTCAGTGAACATAATGGTTAAATTTTTCACATTGACATTAAACGTTTTAGAAAGTTGCTGAACACGGAATAAATCACGAAAGCTTTGATTATTCAATAACATCTTAGCAGTGAGAAAAGGTGTGAAGGTAGGAGGATATTTGTTAAACAAGGTATATATTTTTTCTCGATCATCTATCCTCATTATTAAACACCCGATTGTATTATTAGTATGGTTTTTAATCTGAAGTTCATAAAAACCAAAAGGAAGCACTATCCTTGATGGTGTAAAAGCGGTTGGCAGTAAATCAATTTCTACACTTTTGCGTTGCTCTTCATTGGTTTGAGAGGAAGCTTCATTATTCTGTGATACTGGCGATAAATACTTGGTTTCATTAAAATTTATTTCTTTCAATGTCTTGGAACGTTTAGAAGAACAAGCGTTGCAATTTTCCTCTTCGGCTTTAAGAAAAGGCTGAATTGTCCCGTTTTCACTAAAATAACAGGTGATCGATGTATTATTTTCAATGCTAACGATTTGGTAAACTTGATGGGAGGCAATATCAAGGGAGATTGTTTGGCGTTCATCATGGGTTAATACAATGAACCCTTTTATGAGATTTTCCTTAAAAAATGCCTTTACTTGGTCAGATTCTTGGTAATTAGCAGAGAAATAGTAACGCGTATAATCTTCTAAAGTGGAGAATGGGTTAATATTCAGTTTTTCGACACTTGACTGAATAGTAAAAGAAACTTCAACCAATTCATCTGGCGATGTATTAATATCAATATCACAAATAGCACAATGAAACGAGTTATTTTCCAACTCAGCAAGAGAATGGTGATTATGAAGAATGCCATGACAAGCAGGGCATAAGAAATTATAAGATAAATCGAACAGCCCTATTTTTGTACCGTGTACAAAAATATCAACGCATTCATTGCTATTAAAATCATGTTGTTTAGCAAAACGGAGTGGATTCATTCTAAATAAACTCCAATCATCCAAGGTTTTCAAAATTTCACCAAATTTTTTAACGGATTCTTTATCCAAAATAGGATATTGCAAAAGGGAGTGTATTTTCTGTTGTAAAATGGATTCATTAATCATGGGATTATTTCAATGTTTTTAATCAGTAATGGATAAACCGACTCAGAAATTGGGCTTCTTTTTTCTGAGAGGTTTATTATTTTTGTAAAGAGAGAAAGGGAATTTTTCTTGCTCCTTAAAATTATTCTTTATTCCAAAATCATGCCAAAAAAATTCCTATTGTAACTCAATATTCAAGTTTTTTTAAACTACATATAACTACACAATACCTTCGCCAATTATCCTACTAAACAAGTAGGTTATTATATAATATTACTTTAATTTCAATTAGTTAGAATATTTTTAACCCAAATGAGGCTTATTTTAAATCTCGTTGATTTTTAGGCATTTTTATAAATACTCAAGCTTTTGGCGAAGGTATTGACTACAGGGATTACTTATAATAAAGGATAATATTGTGTCAAATTAGTTAAGCCACTCCATTGTTAAATTTAGATTTAAAACCAGTAAGATAACTCAATAAATAACGGGATGTATAAAGCTTTCCACCCAAACTCGTTTACCCGAAACAACGACTCCAATTCCCCAAATATTCTTAACCCCTTGATTTCTTAACTCAACAGCATATTGTTTTTCTTTAATTTGATCTAAAGCACTTTTCATCGCGGTTTTATGATTTTTCTCTTCGGGTTTATTCACTTTCTTAAATTCAAAAATAAAGCCAGGTTCTTCCTTATTGTGAGGAATCATCAACACATCATAACGCCCATAACCCGATTCTCGGTTAGAGCGAATCAGATAACGATCCATTAAATGTGTCAACAAGCCTAATACAAAAACATGGTAAACCCGTTCCGGTTTATTACCCGCCGTGTCATGGAAACTCAAAATAGTTGAAACCATCTCTTTCAGTAGTTCACCAAATGTTTTGAAATCTGTTTTTATCAAGGCATGTAACAACTTTTGTAATCGTTTACCACTGGCCTGATGGTGAAGCCAACTTTTAAGTGTGTTCTGATAAAAAGAATATACCTCCAAGTTTGGAATCGCTAATTCATAAAGAGGAAGAATCGGTTGTGCAATTATCTTAATGGGTTTTAGATATCCACTAAATACCAAAAGACTCCAGATATTCGATTCGCTATATTCCAAATCACGTAACACGATATTTTCATTCAACTCAGTTGTTATAGTTCTTCCCTCAAGCAACGTTTCAATCTGTTCCTGAAAATCCGGATCCGTGCGTGTGATGATATCTCGCAACAGAGATTCACTGGCAGTATTAATCCAAAAAGGACGTGGCAGTCCATTTTTTCGACTCATAAAACTGAGTACTGACCATGGATTGTAAATAATTCTCTCTCCAAAGAGATAACCATTGTACCAAGTTTTCAGCATGTCAGCTTCTGCAAAGGAAAAATTTGTCATTAATTGTTTGACTTCTACTTCAGTAAATCCAAAACAGTCCTGAAATTCTAAGTCCAACAAAGATAATACATCCAAATTATTCAAATCTGAAAAAATGGATTCTTTGGCAATTCGCAAAACACCTGTTATAACGCCTTTTTCAAGATCGGAATTATCTTTAAGCGCGTTACCCAGCAGAATTTTCATAAACAGGATAATTTCATCATAATAGCCATGTTCTTGCCCAGCATGGATAGGTGCATCATACTCATCCAATAAAACAATCACTCGTTTTCCAGTTTGTTGATGAAATAGTCGCATCAAAAAACTTAATGCACTTTGCCAATGTATTAATTGCTTCCCTTCAGTCAAAATTTTGTCATATTCTTTTCGTTCATATTCATTGAGTTGTGAATAAAGCTGTGGTTGATGTTCCAAATATAATTCAATTAACAAGCTACGAATTTGAGATAAACAGTCTTCTATGGTAGAACCCTTACAACTTTTGAACGTTAAAAAAATAACCGGATATTGTCCTTGATGTTGCATTATTTCAGTGTCTTGATCAATGGCTAATCCTTTAAATAGGGGAGCCAAACTTTCCTCCCGTTTTTCAAGGAAATACCGTAGCATGGACAGGTTTAAGGTTTTACCAAACCGCCGTGGGCGCGGGAGTAAAAGTACTTTTGAAGAACGGTTAATAACTTCCTGGATAAACAGGCTTTTATCCACGTAGTAATAATTTTCTTCACGGACTTCTTTAAAATCGGATAACCCAATGGGCAATTTATGAGACATAGTTTCCTCTTTCAGTAATGTTAATGAATTTTTGTGTATTATAACAGATGTTATTGTTTAAAACTCAAAGAACTACAAGGATTATATTTTAGCAAGGATTACATCAAAAGAACTACAAGGATTATATTTTAGCAAGGATTACACTGAAGCACTAAAATAAATTCGTCCCAATACTGTAATCCTTTCTTATAAATAATCCTTGTAGTTATTGGTTTTAAACCTCCCATCACTTCGATTCAAAATACTGTGTTTTAAAGATTCATCCGACACGGTATATCCAAATTCAATATTCATACTTTTATTTTTAAAATTTAATGTTTATTTTTATTTCATAAAATAACAAACTCAATCGAATTTATGATGAATTATAATAAATTATCAAATTCCAATTATTAATAATCACTTTTTATCAAACACGGCTTGACTAAAGACCGCTAGTTTTTGAGAAAAAAAAATGCTTGACCTGATAAATTGAAAAGAGTACAGTAATCGCTTTTTAGCATGAAAACTTTTCTGCTAATAATTTCTAAGTGAATGGACAGAAGAAATCAATAAATTTTGAGGAAATATTTTTTCGTTCTAATGGACAATTCACATCCTTGTTAAATGCTCAACTAGGGAATTATCTTGTGAAACGCTCTGCCCTACTTCACTAAGTCCCTGTCGTTACGGGCTCGTTCAGGATAACAAAGCGTTAGAACAGACATTTACGTCCATGTCAACAGCCGGGCATCAGGTTCTCTTGAATATCCCTGCAAAAGAACCCAACTTATTCGTAATAATGGGACGGAGTATTAGTAACTGATGTTACGCACAATATTTCCAAGTTCCATAGGTTTCACCTATGGCTATTCACGTTTCACCCCTTCGGGGTTAATTTCAACCCTGAAAGGGTTGAATGTGAATAGCCACCGGTGGAACCGGTGGAACTTAGAAGCACCTTGCGTAACATCAGTTAGTAATGAAAAGAAGTATCACATGTATAGCATCAGCTATTTTACTAAGTACATCAGTTAATGCTTTAGCTGCTGATGATTGTGTATTGCCAGTCAACAATACCTCTTGGGATGTTGGTGCGTTCAACAACAATGGGACTATATCTGGCTCTCACCATGTTCCATGGATTTTCCAAAGTAATGGTACAGTAAGTGCTGCTGGTCATTGGACAGCTATTTGGCAACGGGGTGCCTGTGATAAAGTCCATGTTGTACTTATCACTAACAATGGTACAAAAGATATTTTTGATGTTCTTTTCGTGACATCTAGCAGACTTGTGGCAGTTAAAGGAGACAGTCTTTACAGATTTGGCAAGAAAAGATAGTCATTCTGTTAATAATTTTAACAATTGGGATCAGCACGTAGGTTTTCGTTCGCTTGCGAACTCCAACATTCAAAGATGATAACTCCAAAATGTTGGACTTCCTCTCGTCAGTCCAACCTACGTGCTTTTCTGGAAGTCCAAGTCATTTCGGGCGGTTGTCACTTAGGATAACAAGGCGTTGGAGTGGACACTTTACATCCTTGTCTAGTGCCACTTAACATAATACGTTAGTATTATCAACAAATTTAAATAAACTTATGAAATGGTATGAATGTAATAGTATTAACCAACTTAAAGAACTTGGCTCTTTTCGGGAAGTTAAAAAGATTATAAACACAGATTTTGAAGGTAAATTTGTTTTAAAAAGCAGAGGTTGGTCTAATTTGCTTGAAAAAATTAACTTCCTTTCAAATATTTTTGGTAAATCTAACAACAAGGTTTGGCATGATGGATTTATATCTGAAACAGAAAAATATCTATTTTGTTTGCTAGAACTAGATGGCAAAAATAGGCAACGTATTTTAGGTGTTAATGGTCTACATTATAAAAATACAGAAATAGCGAAACGATGGAAAAGAAAAATAATACAAAAAATTCATACGGATAAGTGTTCTGATAGTAGAGCACCTGCAGCAATGCAAGTGTTAGAAGAAATGTATCAGGAGATGATTACATGACCAAGGATATTACACTTTTTAGTGTTGAAAAGGCATCAGGATATGATATACCAAGTGTGCAAAATGATAAATTAGCTAAAAATGCTGTAACAGCAATTTGTAATGCATGGAATCGGAATACTGTAGTTGATGAATTTGGTAAAATTTGGATAAATATTGAAACAATACATACTGTTTTAAGAACCTCAAAAGACAATGCCAAATACATGATTGGAGGATTAGCGGAAGAAGAAAAACGAAATTTTGGAAATCAGATACTCGTTACAGGAGCATCGATTTGTTATTTGCTAGATGCTTCAATACAAGAGGCAAGAGGTATTAAAAGAGAAAACTATATCCGATATTCGCAACTTTTATATATGGCAATTCGAGATTGTAGTAGGGCCAAAGAGTTAAGAGCTGAATATTATGAACATATGGGAAAAATTACCAGAAATTTGAAAAATAAGAGGAAACAAAAGTATCAAATATGTAAAGATGAGTTAACAGGAGATGACTTAGATTTTAAGTCTGCTGAATTTTCACATATAAGAAGTGTTAGTCTGTATCCTCATCTTGCTGGTTTTATTGAGAATGGAGTCATTGTTAATAAATCAACTCATGAGACAATCACAAAGAACAACATAAAGGATGAGTTGGAATTATTGGAGTTATGCGATTATCATGTTTGGGATACAAGTTGGAACAATAATTTTTCAAGTTTTATATCTGATGAAAAAGATTCTGAACCATTACAGTTGAAACTTTAAAATAATTGGGGTCAGAGCGAGCGTAGCGTGGGTAGAGCGACAACGAAACCCACCAACTGTCTAAATTATCAGAATAAACTGTTAATCCTGATTCAAAGAAATGAAAAAGAGCCATTGGGTTTATGCCTGGTGGCTCTTTTTTTGTGGATATCTCCCTTTCATTAGAGTTTGTTGATTTTTAGTAAAAGCACGTTATAATATTTACTCCCTCTGTTAATCTGATATAAAATTTCAGGGATTTACTTTTTTATCTGTTTGTGGTATTGAGCGAGCGTAGAGTGCGCCAATACACCAGTTGTCTGAATGAGTACAACGAATTATGTCTCGTTCCAACGCACCAGCGTTGGAATGCCTATTGTGACGCTCCAGCGTCACGATAATATTTCTTTGACTAAGGACACTGGAGCGTCCTGAATTTGGTGTTCTCCACTGGGTTTTGTTACTTCGTTTCCAACGCTGGAGCGTTGGAACCAGAAAAATCACCTCCCATCGAAACTTCTCTTCTTTACCGTTAGCACTTTAAGCTTTCCACCCAAACTTGTTTACCCGAAACAACGACTCCAATTCCCCAAATATTCTTAACCCCTTGATTTCTTAACTCAACAGCATATTGTTTTTCTTTAATTTGATCTAAAGCACTTTTCATCGCGGTTTTATGATTTTTCTCTTCAGGTTTATTCACTTTTTTAAATTCAAAAATAAAGCCAGGTTCTTCCTTATTGTGAGGAATCATCAACACATCATAACGTCCATAACCCGATTCTCGGTTAGAGCGAATCAGATAACGATCCATTAAATGTGTTAACAAACCCAACACAAAAACATGGTAAACCCGTTCCGGTTTATTACCCGCCGTGTCATGGAAACTCAAAACAGTTAAAACCATCTCTTTGAGCAGTTGACCAAATGTTTTGAAATCTGTTTTTGTCAAGGCATGTAACAACTTTTGTAATAGTTTACTGCCAACACGATGGTGAAGCCAACTTTTAAGTGTGTTCTGATAAAAAGAATATACCTCCAAATTTGGAATCGCTAATTCATAAAAAGGAAGAATCGGTTGTGCAATCATCTTAATGGGTTTTAGATATCCACTAAATACCAAAAGACTCCAGATATTCGATTCGCTATATTCCAAATCACGCAACACGATATTTTCATTCAACTCAGTTGTTATAGTGGAGCCTGAAAGGAGTATTTCTATTTGTTCTTGAAAGTCTGGATCAGTGCGTGTGATGATATCTCGCAACAGAGAGTCACTGGCGGTATTAATCCAATAAGGACGTGGAAATCGATCTTCGCTCATTAAAAAACTAATGATTGACCACGGATTGTAAATTACTCGGTTTCCAAATAAGTAACCGTTGTACCACTTCTTTAAAGTCTCTAATAATTCCGCGAGGGCAAAATCTTGACTGAGCTTTTCGATTTCGGCAGACGTAAACCCAAAATACTCATCAAATTCAGAACGCAACAAAGATAATACATCCAAGTTATTCAAATCTGAAAAAATGGATTCTTTTGCGATTCGCAAAACGCCTGTCACAACGCCTTTTTCCAGATCGGAATTATCCTTGAGGATATTACCCAACAAGATTTTCATAAACCCGACAATTTCTTCATAATATCCATGTTCTTGTCCAGCATGGATGGGTGCATCATATTCATCCAATAAAACAATCACTCGTTTCCCAGTTTGTTGATGAAACCATCGCATCAAAAACTTCAAAGCATTTTGCCAATGTATTAATTGCTTCTCTTCGGTCAAAATTTTGTCATACGTTTTTCGTTCATATTCATTGAGTTGTGAATAAATCTGTGGTTGGTGTTCCAAATATAACTCAATTAACAAACTACGAATTTGAGATAAACATTCCTCAATGCTAGAACCCTTGCAACTTTTGAACGTCAGAAAAATAACCGAATATTCTCCTTGATGTTGCATTATTTCAGTATCTTGTTCAATGGCTAATCCCTCAAATAAAGGAGCCAAATTTTCCTCACGTTTTTCAAGGAAATACCGTAGCATGGATAGGTTTAAGGTTTTGCCAAACCGCCGTGGGCGCGGTAGTAACAGCACTTCTGAACTACGATTTATAACTTCCTTGATGAATAAACTTTTATCAATGTAATAGTAATTATTTTCACGGAGCTTTCTAAAATCAGAAACTCCAATAGGTAATTTATGAGACATAGTTTTCTTTTTTCGGTTATCAATATAGAGTTCAAAGCAAAACTTTGTACAAGACAAACAAAGCTTTATTTTGAACTTCAATATCACTTAGGAATGAGGATTTTATAATTTCCAAAACTTGAAGAGGTTGTCAAACCTGACAGGTTTTAAAAACCTGTCAGGTTTAGGATTTTATTAAATCCTAAATCCTTACTCACTTGTTTGAGATGGACGGCGAAATTTCCCATTCTCCAAAAAATAAACAACCTGTTCCTTAACCTCTTTGCTGTTCATAATAAAAGTGTGACTGTGAGGCACGACTAAAAAATCTTTCATCCCTGACACTTTGGCACGTTCTACTGATACCTTGCCATCATCTTTACCGGGTATCAAGTAAGAATAAAAGGGATTGAGTGTTGCATTTCCCGTAATTACGCCCAAATCAAAGTTAACTGAACCCAGTTGATTGGGAATACTTGATGATTCTGTCCCTAATTGCTGTCCGGCAGGGCCTGTTGCAAATTGATATATCCAATTGTTTTTCAAGTTATCAGTGAGTTCACTTCCTTGATTAGGGGGACTTATCATAACCACACGGCCCACATTGTTAAGTGGATTTTCTTGGAGATAAAGGCGCGTGATAATTCCTCCCAAAGAATGTGTGACGAAGTGAATTTTGTCCGCCGATTCAATCTTGGCTTGCTTTATTTGTTCAGCGACATTTTTGACTAACGTTTTAATAGGGTGTTTTGTTGAAGGATAATCTATGTTGAATACTTTAAATCCCTGACTGGATAAGTGGGATTCTAACGCATTCATTGACCAACTGGTACGCGATAAGCCATGCAGTAATATGACAGATTCATTTTTTTCTTTTATCACTTGAGCTGGTAAGGGAGCGCATCCAACTATAATAAAAAGTACAATAATTATAAAATATTTCAATTCTTTCAATAACATGGTATATACCTTAAAATAGACGCTTTATACTTTAATCAGTGCGTAAAAAAGGTAACATGGAATCCAAACCTTCAGGTTTGGAAAGCCCAAACCTAAAGGTTTGGACTCCAGCATTAAAAAAATTAAACGTTATTGAGTAGGAGGAATTTCAGGTAATGTTGTTGAACTGGAAGGAGGTATCGGTGTTCCGCCTGGTGGTGTAGAGAAACCTATGATTTTTGAGACTCGTTTGGTGTTATCAGTTCGGCTACTAAAGACATTGATTTTTTCACCGGGCTGGAAAGCGACATCGTCTTCTTGCACAACCACAATTTTTTCGCCGCTATCCAATCTGACAACGATTTTCAAAGCACCTTTATCAGTAACTCCTTGTTCAATGTAATGACCTAACAAACCACCAATAATCACACCAGCCACAGAAGCCAGTTCTTTACCTGTTCCGCCTCCTATCGTACTACCACCAATACCACCGAGAATGGCACCACCAGCACTACCGATAATCGTGCCATCTTGTCTAATGGTGGCAGCTTCAACACTTTCCACGATACCTCCTTCAACATCTTCCGCTTGAAGTGATTGGGTATCGCTATAAACATTAGTTGAACGACTCGTCATGCAACCACTAAATAAGAGAGTGGTTATAGAAATCGCTATAATGATTTTTACAATTTGCATAGTTTAAATACCTCTGTTAAGAAAATGAATTGTTATGAGTAATTGAATCACCTATTCTGCAACAATCACTTTATCACGTCCTTCCCGTTTTGCACGATAAAGGGCAGTATCAGCAGCTTGTAAGACTTCTTTAAATCGGTGACCGTGTTGTGGGAAGGTTGCCACGCCTATTGATAATGTGATTGGTCCTAAATCTTTGTTGCAATGTTTAACTGAAAGCAGTTTTATTTTACTTCTTATCATTTCGGCACGGTTTTGAAGAACTTCTAAAGGTGCACCTGGCAAGATAAGAGTAAATTCTTCACCACCATATCGACAAGCAATATCTCCTTTACGAATATAATCGTTTAAGAAATTGCCCAGGGTTTTTAATACTAAATCACCAGCATCATGTCCAAAAGAGTCATTGAATTGCTTAAAAAAATCAATATCGACCATAATAATGCCTACGGTTTGTTGATTTCTATCAGCACGATAAAATTCTCTTTCTAAGGCATCTTCCAAATATCGTCTATTATAAAGGCCAGTCAGTGCATCACGAATGGATTGATTACGTAAACTTTCACGCAATTTAAGATTCGCTAATGCCAATGAAATTTGCTCAGTAATGGTTTCTGCCAGATATTGATGTGCATCATTTAAACAATCTGAGTTTAATGTGGGTTGTGCAATATGCAATAAACCAAGTAATTCACCTTGTGCAATCATTGGCACACACAGATAAATGGTCGCAATTTCAGAAAATGAATGGTTACACAACGGAAATGTTTCGCGATCTGCCATACAATAAGGACGGCTCTGTCGTAACGCCCAACAATCTTTAGAAGCAAATACCATTTTGTCAGGCTTTTTATCTGTTTTTTCAGAAAACTTCCCCCAAGTTGCTACACTTTCCAACATATCAGAAGATGCTTCAAACATTGCTAACAGGCCAATGGTGTCCGGAAAAAAACGCGCCATAAATTGAACAATGATTTTGTAAGCCTCTTCACAAGTTAAACAAGTTTGTAATAAATTACTCATTTTGCTGAGTAAACTAATTTCATGGCTCCGTCGCGCCAATTCATTAATCCGAAGTTGAAGTTGATCATTAGTGTGCCGTAATGATTCTTCGACTTGTTTAACTTTAGTAATATTTTGTGCAGTCCCTAGAAAACGAAGCGGTTTCCCTTTTGAATTCCTGATTAATTTACTACAAGCTTGTACATGACGAATAGTACCATTGGACGAAACAATACGAAATTTAATCTGAGAGGGTTGATTATCGTAGATAGCCTGTTCAAATGCCTGTAATACATTATCATAATCATCGGGGTGAAGTGCTTTTTCAAAAGCTTCATAAGTTAAATGAGTCGTGTGAGGGGATAATTCCAGCAAACGAAATATTTCTGGTGACCATTGTTCTTTACCTGTAACAATATCCCATTCCCAATATCCCAAATGGGCAATTTTTTGCGCTTCAGCAAGACGCGCTTCACTTTTAATATTTTTTTCTTCAGCCAGTTTATGATCGGTAATGTCTCTCCCTAAAACAACTAATCCTTTGCGCTTACCATCTGTATCAAAAATAGGCACTTTGATAACATCAAAAATGCGAGGATCGCCCCCAAGTGTTGGAATGACTTCTTCATCACGGCTCATAGCTGCTTTCTGCCACGCTATTTTATCTGAAGCTTCACAAGCAAAAAGCGCATTTTGATAAAGGGGATGGGTTAATTGTGCCAATTCTATATCTCTTTTCCACCGATAGTCCACTCCCTCAAGTTGAAAAATCTTGAGAATTGTATTGTTAGCTTCCAACCAACGTCCTTGTTCATCTTTAAAGCAAATAATATCGGGGGAGGCATTAATTAGGGTGCGTAGTATTTCCTCGCTCTGGTACATTGTTAATTGTTAATTGTTAATTGTTAATTAAAAGTTATAATTTTTTTATTCATTGTCATTTTTTTGGATAAATTTTTTCGACAAGGTTCAATTCAAAGTGACAATAAACTATAAAAGATGCTTATCCCAACTTCAATTCATGATTATTATGAATTTAACTGATTAAAAATACGGTAGTACCTCAATTCAGGTGGATAAAATAATCTTTAGG
>JAUCGK010000102.1 GCA_030378085.1 Candidatus Parabeggiatoa sp. HSG14 | reverse complement strand
GTATTATTTTTACAACAAATATTGCATTTATCTTTTTTTTATTTATAATGTACGAAAATTGCACTCACTCTTTAATTTTCATTTTTCATTCTTATTTAATTTTGTGTTAATATTTTATATCACATAATTAATAATGGGTGTGATTCAAAAATGATAATTTGAAATTAAAACATCATCTTAAAAATTTTGAATATTTAATTGTTAAAAAATTGGAAAATTTAACTTTGTGTTGAACCATCCATAACCATTTAAGTCCATTTCCTTGAAATTTTCAAGGGATTTAAAAGGAATTTTCAATTTTTATATTGAAATAAATACCTCAACTTTGAGGTTACCTTTGTGTATTCACTTAAGCAATGGAGATAGTGTTAATTATGACAAGTAGTTTACATTTTCGCTCTAAAATCCCTAGAAAAAAGTTTGCTTTGTCATTCTTGGGTTCGTTAATTCTTGGGCTTTTTTTCTTACCTCAAGCCTCCCTTTTAGCACAATCTCCTGAAGATGGTAAAACCAAATTTGGAATGTTTTGTGTTGCCTGCCATACTATTGGAGGCGGTCCATTGGCAGGGCCTGATTTAAAGGGAGTGACCACTAAACGAGACGAACAATGGTTAGTTCGTTGGATTCAAGAACCTGATAAAATGGTAGCAGAGGGCGATCCACTTGCTAAACAATTGTTGCAAGAATTCAATAATGTTCCAATGCCAAATTTTGGTCTATCTCAGGATGTTGCAAAAGATATTCTCGCTTATATAGCGGCTGAAAGTGGTAGTCCATCGGTTGAATCAACCACATCAACTACTGAATCGACTGCTGATGCAGCCTCGACAGTGAAATCCACACCTGTTGTTCCAGACCCTGCTATTGGTAAAGCATTATTTATTGGGAAACAATCCTTTGAAAATGGTGGACCTGCCTGTATTTCCTGTCATAGCACTACTGATGTAGGTGGTTTAGGGGGGGGAACATTGGGACCCGATTTGACAAAGGTTCATACCCGTTTTGGAGGTGATTTGGGATTAAAGCCTGTTTTGATAAGTCTGCCTTTTCCGACAATGCTAGGGGTTTTTTCCAAAAAACCGGTTAGCAACGATGAAGCAACTCATCTCACTGCTTACTTTGCCAAAACGAATAGTTTGGAAGAAAAAGCGTCGATGGATTTTATTATCAGTGGAATAAGTGTTTTAGGATTAATTTTCCTCTTTTTCCTTATACATCTCATCTGGAGAAAACGATTGACAGGGGTACGTATACCCTTGGTTGGGAGATAAAAAACAATGAGTTGGATTCAAGACATTATAGACCCCAAAACCCGCCAATGGGAACAGTTTTATCGTAGTCGTTGGCAATATGATAATATTGTCCGTAGTACGCATGGTGTAAACTGTACCGGTGGCTGTTCTTGGAGAATTTATGTGAAGTGTGGTGTAATCACTTGGGAAATGCAACAGGTTGATTACCCTAAATTAGAAAAAACTTTACCTCCTTATGAACCGCGCGGTTGTCAACGGGGTATTTCCGCATCTTGGTATGTGTATAGTCCTATCCGGGTTAGATATCCCTATGTACGCGGTGTGTTAATAGACTTGTGGCGTCAAGCACGTCAAAAGCATGATGATCCCGTAGATGCCTGGCAATCACTCGTAAACGATCCGGAAAGCCGCAAAAAATACCAACAAGCGCGTGGTAAGGGTGGCTTTCGACGTTCTGATTGGCACGAAGTATTGGAAATCATTTCGGCAGCCAATGTCCATACCATTAAAGAGTATGGTCCTGACCGTATTGTAGGTTTCTCACCAATTCCAGCCATGTCGCAATTAAGTTTTGCCTCTGGTTCACGTTTTCTGTCATTAATGGGCGGACAATTGCTGAGCTTTTATGATTGGTATAGTGATCTTCCTCCCGCGGAACCAGAAGTTTGGGGTGAACAAACAGATGCTCATGAAAGTGCGGATTGGTATAATTCCAAATTCATTGTTTCAATGGGTTCAAATTTGAACATGACTCGTACTCCCGATGTACATTTTATTTCGGAAGCGCGTCATAATGGTTCAAAATTTGTGGTTTTTGCCCCTGACTTTAGCCAAGTGGCTAAATTTTCTGATTGGTGGGTGCCTGTTAATGCAGGACAAGATGGCGCGTTTTGGATGTCGGTTAATCATGTTATTTTGACAGAGTATTATGTCAAGAAAAAAACGCCTTCTTTTGAAGACTACATGAAGCAATTCACCGATTCACCCTTTTTAGTCGTTATCAATAAAGGTGATAATGGTTACGACGCAGGTAGATTGTTACGGGCTAATACAGTTGACCGTTACAAGGATGAAGAAAATGGTGAATGGAAATTCTTGATGTTTGATGAGAATGCTAAATCACCGAAGATGCCTAAAGGAACTGTGGGTCACCGTTGGCAATCTAATCTAGGTCAATGGAATTTGGAATTAAAAGATGGCTTAGATGATTCACCAATTGCTCCCGCACTTTCTCTTATTGATCTCTGTGATGAGGTTTTTCAAGTCAATTTTGAAGACTTTTCAAACGATAACGCAACTGTTAAGCGTGGTGTGCCTGTTAAATATATTGATACGGCAGAGGGTAGAGTTGCGGTCACCACTATCTTTGATTTGTTGATAGCGCATTATGGAGTTAGTCGTGACTTAGACGGAGAATATCCTAAGAGTTATGATGAAGCTGATCAACCTTATACCCCAGCTTGGCAAGAGAAATTTACGGGAATTGATAAAGCAACTGTTATCAACTTTGCTAACCAATTTGCAACAACCGCTGAAAAAACGGATGGGAAATGTACCGTTATCATTGGGGCTGGTATCAATCACTGGTATCACAATAACTTAATGTATCGTGGCCCGATGACGGCTTTGATGTTATGTGGTTGTGTGGGTAAAAATGGTGGTGGTTTAGCTCACTATGTGGGACAAGAAAAGTTGGCACCTATTTCCATGTGGAAAACGGTGGCAATGGCAACGGACTGGGGTGCACCTCGTTTACAGAACGCACCAACATGGCATTATATCCACTGTGATCAATGGCGTTATGAAGGACCTTTTGCTAAATATTCTGGTCTCAAAGGGGATAATGAATGGACTCAAGGTCATGCAGCTGATACTAATGCACGTGCAGTTCGTATGGGTTGGTTACCGTTTTACCCACAATTTGAGAAAAGCAGTCTAGGCATCGTCAAAGAAGCCGAACAAGCAGGTGCAAAAACAGACAACGAAATTATCCAATATACAGTTGATTTGTTGAAAGAAAGAACACTACGTTTTGCTGCGGAAGACCCAGATCATCATAAGAACTGGCCTCGTGTTTGGTTTATTTGGCGTGGTAATGCTATCATGGCAAGTGGAAAGGGCCATGAATACTTCCTACATCATTACTTGGGAACACATTCTAATAAGATTTCTGAGGAAGAAATCAGTAAAGAAATGTTACAAGAAGTGGTTTGGAGAGACGAGACTCCTGTGGGTAAAATGGATCTTGTGGTTGACATTAACTTCCGTATGGATACGTCAGCTCTTTATTCAGATATCGTACTGCCAACAGCTCACTGGTATGAAAAGAACGATATTAACACAACTGATCTTCATTCCTTTGTCCATCCTCTCTCAGAAGCAGTACCACCGAACTGGGAAGCACGCACTGACTGGAATATTTTTAAGGCTATTGCAGAAAAAGTCAGTAAACTTGCAGAGAAACATCTGCCAGAACCTATGAAGGATTTGGTTTGTACTCCTCTGGAACATGATTATCCTGATGAACTCGCGCAGCCTTCTATTAAAGATTGGGCGAGAGGTGAATGTGAGCCTATCCCTGGCAAAACAATGCCTAAGATGAAAATCATTACTCGGGATTATCGGAATTTGTATAACCGTTATATCTCTTTGGGTACTGATGCAAGAAATAAGGGGATTGGGGCACATGGCGTACATTGGCCAATTGATGACATGTACGATAAGTTCCTGACAACGAATCCAACCACTGAGTGGGGTGGAAAAACCTACCCTTCCCTGGATCATGTGATTCATGCGATTAATGTTATTTTACGATTTGCACCAGAAACTAATGGTGAATCAGCTTACCGTGCCTTTGAAGAACACGAGAAAAAAGTCGGTTTACCGCTGAAAGATTTGGGTGAAGGAAATCGTAATGCTGTTACAACGTATGAAGATATTCAACGTCAGCCTCGCCGTATTTTGACAAGTCCGTGTTGGTCTGGTTTAGTCAACAATGGTCGGGCTTATTCTCCTTTCTGTATGAGTGTAGAGCGTTTGGTGCCTTGGCGTACCTTAACTGGACGGCAGCATTTCTACCTTGATCATGAAGGTTATTTGGCTTTTGGTGAGCATTTACCAACTTACAAGCCGAAGATTAGCCCGATGTTATACGGTGATTTCTTAAAGACAAAAGAAGGTGAGCCTAATAGTATCATGCTTAATTATTTGACACCGCATGGTAAATGGCATATTCACTCCACTTATTATGACAACCATCGTATGTTGACACTGTCACGCGGTATCGAACCTTTCTGGATGAATCCTAAAGATGCAGAAAAAGTTGGGGTTGTCGATAATGATTGGGTAGAAGTTTACAATGACCATGGTGTTGTTGTCACTCGTTCAGTAGTCAGTGCCCGTATTCCTCAAGGAGTGTGTATTTGGTATCACTCCCCAGAACGTACCATCTCCATTCCTAAATCACCTTTACGGAATAACAGACGAGCTGGTGGACATAATAGTCTTACTCGTACCCGCTTGAAACCCGTGTTGATGATGGGTGGTTATGGACAATTTACGTTCCATTTGAATTATTGGGGTCCCACTGGGGTCAATCGTGACACCCATGTGTTAGTTCGTAAGCTACAAGGAGAACCTCAGTTTTAATTGTGAATTTGTGAATTGTAAATTGTGAGTTAATTTTTGGAGACAAGATTCTTTATCTTTGATGTAATTCACGATTTACAATTTAGTATAAAAAAATAATGAGTGAAGATGATGATATTGAAAAAAGATTAATGAATTTTGCTGTGAGGATTGTTAATCAATACCTCATTAGCATTAGGAAAGATATTCCTAATCGTTCACAATTTACAATTCAACAAGTCACAAGTCACAAATCACAATTCGTATACGGAGTACATATATAGTGGATGTAAGAGCACAAATATCAATGATGTTCCACCTTGATAAGTGTATTGGCTGTCATACTTGTAGCATTGCCTGCAAAAATATCTGGACAGACCGTAAAGGCACTGAGTACATGTGGTGGAATAATGTAGAAACTAAGCCAGGTACAGGTTATCCTACCAAATGGGAAAATCAAGAGAAGTATCAAGGTGGATGGCAACCAAAGGGAGATTCGATTAAGTTACGGGTAACTGATAAATTCCGTGGCTTTGCCAATATTTTCCATCAACCCCACTTGCCAACGATTGATGATTATTATGAACCTTGGACATACAAATACAGTGATTTATTTGATGCCCCAGCAGGTGATGATCAACCCACAGCACGGCCGGTTTCATTAATCACCAATGAACCTATAAACATCAGTGCGGGACCAAACTGGGATGATGACTTAAGTGGATCAAAAATTTATGCCAATAATGATCCCAATCTTGAAAAGTTGAACGATACTCAAAAAGAAGCACTTTTTGAAATAGAACGTCTTGTCTTTTTCTATTTGCCACGTATTTGTAATCATTGTCTTAATCCTGGTTGTGTTGCTTCTTGCCCGTCGGGTGCCCTCTACAAACGCGGGGAAGATGGCATTGTCTTACTCAATCAAAATGTATGTCGTGCGTGGCGTTATTGTGTGTCTGCATGTCCTTACAAGAAAACTTACTACAATTGGAAGACGGGTAAATCCGAGAAATGTATTCTCTGTTTTCCCAGATTAGATTCTGGGCAACCACCTGCCTGTTTCCATTCCTGTGTGGGCCGTATTCGTTATTTAGGGGTGGTATTGTATGATGCTGATAAAATTGAAGAAAATGCATCAGCACCAGAAGATGAATTGGTAGAACGTCAACGGGAAATGATTTTGGATCCACATGATCCAGAAGTCATTGCCCAAGCTGAAAAGAATGGTGTGCATTTTTCAATGATTGAGGCCGCTCAAAAGTCGCCTGTTTACCGGTTTGTGAAAGAATGGAAAATGGCTTTACCTCTGCATCCAGAATTTCGTACTTTGCCAATGCTTTTCTACATTCCACCATTGTTACCAGTGTTGGGATATGTTGATAAAGATAAAGGTGTTTACGATGTCGATGCAAAGGATTACTTCGGTTCGTTGGAGAAGGCACGTGTACCAATGCAGTATTTAGCCAGTTTATTTACGGCGGGTAATGAAGGTCAAGTGCGTGAAGTTCTCGAAAAATTGTTGGCCGTGCGTTTATTCAAAAGAGCTGAACAAGTGGATGATATCAGCAAAGAACTGGTTGATGACATGTTGAAAAAGACAGGATTAACTGCCGAAACTTGTGAAGAGATATACCGCTTGACTTCCTTAGCTACTTACGATGATCGTTTTGCGATGCCGCCAATGCACCGTGAATACGTCACAGAATTAACCAAAGGCGATCCCTACGAATTTAAAGCAGAAGTGGGTATTGGTGGTTTCAAAAATCAGCCAGAACGGGGTTTTTAAATAAATGGAAGAAGCCCAGCAACAACAATTTTACCGTTGCTTTTCTGATTTATTGGATTATCCAAAACCTAATTTGGTTGAACAAACACGTACTTGTATTGATGAACTCAAAAAAGAATATCCTCAAATGGCAAAAAAAATGGGGAGCTTTCTCAATTTTGTGGAAAGTACGCCATCAGGACGTTTAGAGGAAATTTATACAGGTACTTTTGACATCAATCCAGCTTGTTATATCTATGCAGGTCATATTCTCTTTGGTGAAAGTTTCAAACGTGGTGCATTTATGGCGAAACTTTCTGAAGAATATCAAAATCGTAATTTTGATAAGGGAACTGAACTTGCAGACCATGTTCCGATATTGTTCAATTTTTTAGGAACGCTTGACAAAAATGATTCTTTTGCGGATAGTTTGATTTTTGATTGCCTTATACCTGTTTTTCAAAAGATGAATACTAACTTCAAGGATAACTCATCCAATCCTTATATGCCTGTGTTGAGGAGTGCTTTAGTCGTACTTGAAGGCGTAGCAGGTAATCGATAATCGGTAATTGGAACGATTCGGAAAAATTAAGAACTTGGAAAAAAATAAATTTCCATACACCTCAAAGTTCCCTTTCAAAAAGAAAAATAAGGCAACACAACGTCTTAATTCTCTTCTTGAAAGGGTTAGGGGTGCGTTAAAATTGAGTCAGAGGCAAAATTTTTTTCTTAGTTTATTGTTTAACAAATTTTTTATTTTTAATGAAAAGTATCCAGTTACCAATTACCTATTAAATTAGGAGAAACATAAATGACTTATGATCTATTAATTTTCGGTTTTTTCCCTTATTTATGCATTATTATCGCCATTGTAGGAAGTATTTGGCGGTATTCAAGTGACCGATTTTCTTATTCCAGCTTGTCTTCTCAATTTTTAGAAAATCGACAATTATTTTGGGGTTCTGTTGCTTGGCACTATGGTATTTTAGCAGTGTTAACAGTGCATTTGGTGGGTTTTTTATTTCCAAAAACAATTTTATTGTGGAATACAGAACCAATGCGATTGTATATCATGGAAACTACTGGTTTCACGTTGGCTTTATTTGCACTAGTGGGACTAGTTATGCTCATTATAAGACGATTTTCTAGTGCTCGTATTAGAACTGTCACGTCAAAAATGGATGCTGTTTTACTCACAGTCCTTTTAGTTCAAGTAGCAACCGGCGTTTTCACAGCAATGTTTTACCGTTGGGGTTCTTCTTGGTATGCGGCGTATGCTGTCCCTTATTTGTGGTCAATCCTCCTGTTTAAACCTGATGTTACTTTAGTCCAAAATTTACCGTGGGTTATGCATGTACACATTCTTAATGCATTTGTTATGATTTTGCTGATACCATTTACTCGTTTGGTTCATTTCTTAGCAGTACCATTTGAGTATATGTGGCGGCCTCATCAAGTCGTAATATGGAATCGACGCGGATAAGAAAGAAGTAGACTTTCAGAAAAATGTTTGGGGTTAAACCTCCGAGGTTTTGGAAATCTCGGAGGTTTTTTTGTGAACAAAAGTTTTTTGACATTTATATCTGGTTCAAGAAATTTGATTTTTTGAGAGAATCAAAGATTGAATGAGTCTCAAAAATGTTGAAATATTTATGTATAAACTTCGACAACTAAACCTGACAGGTTTTAAAAACCTGTCAGGTTTGCCCTCAACTTATGGGTAAATTATTCCATGCACATTTCTTAAATGAAAACTGATGCTATCTTTCAAGCGATAGTATCAAATTTTTAGAGCCGTTTTTTTAGCATAGGAGATTTTTTACTACCACCTCAAATAAATGGAAACAGGACTTTCTATCCCAAGATTTCCAACCCTGATAATCGCAATGTTTCACACCGCCAGCATAAATACTCACCACGTTCTACCAACAAATTTTTCCAATACAATTTTCGTAATAAATCATTCAGAATATAAGGTTGTGCTTTGCCCAAATTTTCTTGTTGCAACCATTCATGAATCTGTGACATTGCTTCAGTATCCTTAAATGGCATAAATAATTGCCAAATAATCTCATTTTCACTTAATTTTTGAGAGTATTTATCTAAAGGTAGCGTGGGATTTTGCTGATTGAGTTCTAAGCACTCATTAAGCAATTGTGGATGTGCACCACTGATAGTAAGAAGTTCATCTATTATTGTGTCATCTAAGAATAATTCCTTAAAGCGAAAGTCACGCAAAGCATACACTTCCTTGCGATTCAATTCTGGCCAATGTACTACCTTAGCAAGATTCAACAAAGACAAATTTCCACTTTTATATTTGAGATCTGCTAATTGTTCACCACCGCATAAAATAACATGTAAACGATGAGGATACATTTCCGTTAAAGAACGAAGAAGACGTGCTAATTGTTCACGTAATGATTGAACGCCTTGTTCAAAACGGCTGACTAACACAAATAGTTGATCAGTTTTTTCTAATTTAGTCTCAAGTGCTGTTTCAAAACTATGGTCATTGTTTATGTCACCAAATTGGCATTGCTTACCTAAATCAGAAAAATACATTTTTTCGTTTGCTTGAAAGCTATATGGTGGCTTAAGATGTAACACATTATGAGGGCCATATTTTTTTTTCGCTTGTGCTAAAAGAGCCTCAAGAGAAGGTGGCTCACCCCAATTAGCTTGAGTGAGCAATAACAGAATTGAGAAAGGATTATTAGCTTGTAGCAATTTAGCAAAAAGTTTTTGAATAAAATCAGTAAAAATCACTTGCGCTAAATCCCCAACAAGTGGGTATTCTTTTTTAAGAAAACCGGCTAAGTCTAATAGTTCATTTGTTTCTTGTTCAGTTAATCGTAGAAAATTTGCACAAGCAATAACTTTATCACGCTTATTCGGCTTATTAATACCTTGTGTCCAACGATATACTGTTGGGCGTGCTACATCTATCTCACCTGCGACTTCACTTGCATTAGCTCTAACACGACGCATATATTTATTTAGTAAATCTGCAAAAGCAAATTTGTCCATGAATTTATTCCTTTTTTTTCTTGTAACCACTCAGTTTTGCCCTTATTGTCAGGTAATTCCCAAAAAATAAAATATCCAACTTTTTAAAATAGTCAACTACCCTCAACCTTAAATAAACACACATAAATCTTTGTAACTACTCAGCCTCTCGTTCCAACGCTCCAGCGTCACTACCATTGAATTAAGGAAAATTTGTTGGAGTCCAAACCTTCAGGTTTGGCTGATTCAAATTAAAATCAAAGACTTCCAAACCTAAAGGTTGGAATTCCAAGGCTTAACTCAATGGCAGTGACGCTCCAGCGTTGGAACGCATTTCGTGACGATCCAGCGTCACTTCTTATAAAAAAGTATTAACATTCATCATGAGACTGAGTAGTTACAAATCTTTTAACATTAATAGTAATGATTTTATTTGGTATTCAAACGATGAAACACCATTGATCCAAAAGTTGTTTTCAAAAGTAGTCGAATCCTTATGACTACCATGGAGAAATGAACTGGACTCTTTTTCGTAAATGGTTCATTGAGAAATTGCTTCCAAATATTCCAATTTATGAAATAATTATTATGGAATACCCCTTACCATAATATTATAGCAGACTCTTCAACCCTTACTGCTACCAGTGCATCGGTGTAAATTCGTCTTTGGCTTACACAGAATAAGATACCTTGCCTAGAACTTCAGCCTAGAGAAACTTGTTGTGAAGTTTTAGAAAATGAAATAGCACGTCATTGTTATTTTAGCATGGATAATCTACAATTCCAATTAGAAAATGCATTTGAAAAAGTAACGGCAACAACCTGCCAAAAAATCATTAAAAAGGCGCGAGCTATTGAAAATACCTTTTGAAAAAAGGATACACAATATCGAACAGTATCAGGAAAAGGCTAAATAAACATTATCTGTATCTTCTCTAAATTCTGTGGAAAAAACCTGACAGGTTTCCAAAACCTGTCAGGTTTGGGCAAGTTTACCCACACTTTTTAAGAAGATACTAAAAAAAATAATTATGGGAATTTAATAATGCTTATTCAAACTACCCGTGATGATCATCGTATTGTTTGGCTTACCGCTTTAGCCATTACTATTCATATTGCTGAAAGTGCATTACCTAGCCCTTTGCCTGGTATTAAACCTGGGTTGGCTAATGTGATTACTATTGCAGCATTGATTCTTTTTAATTGGCGATTAGCAGCATGGATTACCTTACTACGGGTATTAGCAGGCAGTTTATTGATAGGCACGTTTTTATCGCCTACTTTTATCTTGAGTTTGAGTGGTGCGTTGGCAAGTATTGCTATACTCGCTTTATTGAGTCAATTACCAGGCCAAGGTTGTGGGGCTATGGGATATAGTGTTGCTGCTGCCATGATGCATACAATGGCGCAATTTTGGGTTGCTTATTGGCTCTTTATTCAACATGAGGGCTTATTTTACTTATTACCTCCCTTAATGACAGCAGCATTATTATTCGGCATAGTAAATGGTGTCATTGTTTTTGCGATGTTAAGAAAATTACCCTCTGATATTTATATTGAATTTGGAATGAGGATTTAATAATCTTTTAGTTTTTTAAAACCTGTTAGATTTGGTTTAAGCATTTTAAAAGTTATTAAATCCTCACTCCTTAGCTAACTTTAGTCTGCTTTATGAGATAAATCTCAAGGCTAAGTAGTTACAAAATAATTAATTACTCAGCCTCTCGTTCCAACGCTCCAGCGTCAATGCCATTGAGTTAAGGAAAATTTGTTGGAGTCCAAATCTTCAGGTTTGGCTGATTTAGATTAAAATCAAAGACTTCCAAACCTAAAGGTTGGAACTCCAAGGCTTAACTCAATGGCAGTGACGCTCCAGCGTCACTCCTTATAAAAAAGTATTAACATTCATCATGAGACTGAGTAGTTACCAAAATAATTAATTTAGAATGCTATATAATATTATTAAATCAATCAGTTACATATTTAGTATACTTTTTATTTCTTCTTATTTTTTTCTTCTTTCCTCTCTTTATTTCTTAAACGAAAAATATTTATGGCGTGCATATTGCATCATGTTTTATCAAGGAGTGAATACGCAGTAATATCAAAAATATTATAGCTGCCTTCTATTTGAGGTAAAGGCTGAATTATTGTGATCAGCAATAAAGGCTGAATTATTGTGATCAGCAATGTAGAGACGCAATTGCGTCTCTCGCTTAATAATCATCAATCTTTTAAAAACTTGATAGTCGAGCAAGAGAGTAAAGGTGAGTTTTTGATTCTTTGGTATTACAAAATCAATTAATTGATAAATAAGCTTGCTGTAAATAATCGTATGATTATCAAAGAAAAAACATACCTAAAATTTACAGTAACAAAAATAGATGTAAGGAGAAGAAATGATGAAGAAAATCATTGGAAAAATTGTGGTAGCACTCATTAAAGCCTTAGTCAGAGCATTTTTTGGGATGTTTGTTGGTGCTGCCCTTGTTGGATTGGTTGTGATAATGTTGCTTTTCTTTGGTGCTTTAACACCTGATGCTGGGAATGATGCAATGGTTCTCGAAATTTTTAGCTTGCTGCTTATTGGGGGAGCAATTGGCGCAATTGTTGGTTTTTTTGATATGCTGGATATGAGTTCTAAAGCTTCTAAAGCTTCTAATCAACGTCAACATTTGGAGAATGCTGGAAATGGATATAGTGTATCTCACCAAAGTGGACAAACAGATAAAATGGGCTTTAAAGTATCTGATAAACGTGAACACTTTGGGAGTATTGGAAACAGTTGGCGTGATAACAATCGCAAAAAGACAGGACAATAATTTTTTTATTTTCATAATTTTGGGAAATTGGAAATTAGGCGTTATTTACCCATTTTCCACTTTCCATCGTAAGAGTTTGTTACTGAGATATCCACCATTTAACCTTGTCACGATTTTCCTTTACCCACCGTTTAGCATTTTGGTAAGGAGTCGTGTCAGGTTGTTGATTCCATATCATTATTTGACCCATTTCTGCTGGAGTCCAGAAAAAGTTGTCTAGTACGCGATAAACTTCTGGCATATCTTCTTTTAATCCTTTTCGCACAATAGTGCCAATATATTCCTCTTCACCATAGAGTTGTTTGGAATCCTTTAGGTACTTAAGTTTCCAACGCGCAAATTTCCAATGGGGAGTCCAACCAGTAACAACTACCCATTGTTGATTTTTAATTGATTCTGCTAAAACAGCCGTCATGGTAGCACCACTCCCTTGTATTAATTGAAATTTATTGAGATTATATTCTTCCATAGCTGTTTCCGTTTTACTCATGAGTCCCGCACCTGGGTCAATACCAATGATTCTGTTCTGAAATTTGTGAGCATAAACCTTGAGTTCGTCAATGGTATTGATGGTGACATATTGAGGAACGACTAAGCCAATTTTGGTACCCATGAGGTTAGCACCCAAGTTTTCCACTCTATCTTTTACTGCATTGAAATAGTGAGTATGTGTGCTAGGAAGCCAGGCAGCCACATGACCATCAGCATCACCACTTGCAACAGATTGCCACATAGCAGCCGCACTAACAGAAAGAATATCCACCTCATAGCCAAGTTCTTCTAATACGACTCTAATCACATTAGTACTTGCAATCTCACTGGACCATTCCACATAAACCAATTCAACGGCTCCTTTAGTGGCATCTGTTGTATGGTTTGGACGGTCATAAAATAGCCAACTGAATATGGCTAAAATCAAAAATGCAAAAATACTTAAAAATACTTTGATGTAGTTTTTCATAAAAAATATCCTTTGATGGTAAACTATGGTGTACTTTTATAGAGTTGTGGTTCAATTTCTGCCGGTGACAAAGCTTGATCACCAGGTAACACTGTTAAAAAATCATCTAAATCCAGTAAAACGGGAATCTCTTCTGCCGACATTAGGGGTAAACCTTGTGCTTTTTGTTCAAGTTGTTTAGCTCGCATCTGAGTATATTTACCACCACTAATAAGTTTTTCGCTGATTGCGTCACGTATAATAACAGGATGTAAAAATACCATTAAATTGCGTTTTACTTTTTGAGTACTTTGTGAGCGAAATAAACCCCCAATAATAGGCAAATCACCAAGTCCCGGTACTTTTTGGGTAGTTTGCTGTAAATCTTCATCTATTAAACCCCCAAGTACTATCATACTACCATCTTCAATAATAACGGTGGTTTTTATGGTGCGTTTATTGGTCACAAGATCAGTTGCAGCAAGACTGCTACGGCTAATGCTGGAGACTTCTTGTTCAATTTCCAATTTGACTGCATTGCCTTCGTTGATTTGTGGTTTTACTTTGAGCTTAATCCCAATATCCTCACGTTGTATGGTCTGAAAAGGATTGGCGATATTCCCAGTGACTCCCGTGCTGGTATATTGACCTGTCACAAACGGTACATTTTGACCAACAACAATTTCAGCCTCTTGATTATCAAGGGTTAACAAGGAAGGAGTTGAAAGCACATTCGTATTTGTGTCGGCAGATAAGGCGCGTAATAAAACCCCAAAATTTAGCAGACTGCTGTTAAATTGCCCTAAACCAAAAAAAGATCCTGCTCCAATATTGGGTACATTTAGAGTATTATTTTGATCCGCTTGATAAGCAGCAGAAGCTAAATCAACGATTCTAACTCCCGTATTATCAAAATTACTGATACCAACAGGTGTTGCCCCGTCTTTACCATAAGCAAACCACTGTACACCTAATTCTCTCGCCATATCAGTAGATACTTCAGCAATGACCGCTTCAACAAGTACTTGTGCACGTCTCACATCAAGTTGACGTATGACAGCTTGTAAATTTTGTTGTACTTTTGGAGCCGCTGTAATTATCAAACTATTCGTGCTTTCATCAGCCTGGATATTCGTTTTTACCAATTTTGTCGCTGAAGAGTGGCTTTTATTTTTTTCTGGTTCCAAGCTCTCACTCACTCCTTTGAGAATATTGACTAAATCTTTTGCCAGTGCATAACGTAAATAAACAACTTGGGTATTCCCAATGTTTTTTATTGGCGTATCAAGATGTGTAATAAGTGTACGAAAACGTAACCGCGTCTCACCATTACTGCTGATAAGCACACTATTGGTTCTCTCATCAGCAACAATAGTAGGCGCATTCTTCGTACCTTGTGCTGCCCTTGCGCCAGTCTTTTTTTGTTCAAGTGTGGTGAGTATTCGTACCACCTCAGCTGCAGATGCATGTTCTAAAACTATGATTTCAATATCGATATCATCAGCTTTATCAATACGACGAATTATTTTAAGCAAACGATGAACATTATTAGCATGATCTGAAATAACAAGTGTATTATTTGCTGGATAAGCCACCAAATGACCTTGTTGGCGAATCAACGGTCTAAGTAATGGAATAAGTTGTGGTGCTGAAACATTTTTTATTTGTACGATTTGAGTGATTAGGGTATCCCCTTCTAAACTTTCATTGGGTGATAGCACCGGGCTATTTTGAGATTTCGCCAAATTTTCGGGGATAATTTTAATAACAGGCCCGTTAGAAATAGCCGTGAAGCCATGTACACTGAGTATAGATAAAAAGACTTCGTAAACTTGATCGCTCCCCATCGCTTCATTAGATATCACCGTCACTTGACCCTTGACACGAGGATCCACCACAAAAGTTTTTTGGGTGACTTCGGAAATAAGATTAATCAAATCGTTAATATCTGTTTTTCTAAAATTCAAAGTGACTGAATCGGCACTCACAAAAGTAGATGAACCAAACCACAAAAGTAGATAAATCAAAAAAAAATAGAAATTAATCCGCATAAAAATTAGTAGAATAAAATTTTATATTAATTACTGATGTTACGCACAACGCAGTGCTGGGCAGCTGTAACGTTTTAAAGTTAATCCTTAAATAAAAAGAGGGGTAATTCGATAGATTTGTAGAGACGCGATGCTCGCGTCTCGGCTCGCGTCGTAAATAATCATGGAATTATTTACTCCCGATGTTTGTTTATAAATGACATGTAAACCTTATTGCTGGATTCTGTCGAGCATTTAGAGACGCGAGCATCGCGTCTCTACAACATACATCATTTAGATTCATAAAAATAATTTTTCGATCAAACCTGGCAAGTTTTGTGAAGTTATTTATTTGAACATCAAGTATTGTAGAAACACTGTGCGTAACATCAGTTAATTATACAATTGTAAAAATCGGGATCAAGAAAAAAATAATTTCCCATCCACTCATTAGACACTCAATACCATTAAGTTAAGGATTTTTCTGATGGCAATCCATTGTGGTTGCTTTAATATCATTGAAATAAAATTTTAATCAATCACAGAAAAAGACCCCAGTATCCTTCATTATACATCATTCAAAAAATTCAATTTAAGGGAATTGTGTGAGAATAATATACTTGAAAATTCCTCCCCCTTTTACAAAGAAAACTTTTTAACAACTCACGCATTGAGTTATATTGAGTTATAGCGTTTCTCTTATGTCTCAAACAATCACCCCTAAATTCTCTTTAACTCAGAAGAAGACTTGTATTTGACGCAATTGGGAAACGTTATATCCTCTTTATAGTAAAATTATTGTACCATTAAAGGTGGCGGCTCTCAACCTTATCCTCCCAAAACACAGCAATTCTAATTTTGACTTGATTTACTCATCTTGAAAAGTTATAAGGGAGGATTTAAAGTTCATTTGTATCAATTGAATGACAAATTAACCTTAATATTTATACGATAATAAATATAAGGGTAAAAATCAATACCAATCTGGCCATGGAGTCCCAAATTTACCATTTTTAGGATGAACGTTACCCTCCACATTAGTGGTTATAAATTTAACTGATTGATAAGTATAGATTAATAACTGATGTTACGCACTGCACTTCCAAAAGTGAATATTGGAGTGCAAAATTGAGGACACCCCCCTAACCCCCCGTACACAGGGGGAAGTCCCAAAATAGAAAAATTAAAGCAAAGTGTCGAATGATGTTTGGTTCCACCCGTGTACGGGGGGTTAGGGGGGTGT
>JAUCGK010000101.1 GCA_030378085.1 Candidatus Parabeggiatoa sp. HSG14 | reverse complement strand
GGACACCCCCCTAACCCCCCGTACACGGGTGGAACCAAACATCATTCGACACTTTGCTTTAATTTTTCTATTTTGGGACTTCCCCCTGTGTACGGGGGGTTGTGTACGGGGGGTTAGGGGGGTGTCCTCAAAATTCGTTATAATCAGTAATTTTTCCTAAATTTGAGATAATAAAGATGTTATGAATATGTTAAATGATTGTTTCGGAAAACGAAGTAATTGTCAGATTTATTTACTGTGTTGATCAATATATCACGAATATTAATAATTGAATTTAAGCATATTATCAATTAGTATTTCATAAATCAAGTTGCTTTTTTATCTTGCAATTATTATAAACATAAATTGAAACCAAAAAATATGAAATCAAACAAATTACAAACAACTCTTTTAGTCATTTTGATGTCGTTAAGCACGATGTTGTCAGCGGAAATTGTGCGAGATGGTACGTTGGGAAATAAAGGCGCGTTGGTGGGACCGCATTTTTTGATTGAGGAAACGATGGGGCAACAATTTGGGAGTAATTTGTTCCATAGTTTTGAGTCATTCTCTATCAATGCTGGAGAGAGTGCGACTTTTATGGGTTCTGATTCTGTGGCTCATATTATCAGCCGAGTCACGGGCAATGAGGTTTCTTTTATTAATGGGTTATTACGTTCTGAAGTACCTGATGCGAATTTGTATTTTTTGAATCCTAATGGTTTTATATTTGGTGAGCAGGCGACTTTGGATATTCAAGGCGGGTTTCATCTGAGTACAGCGGATACGCTTTATTTAGGAGAAGGGGGACGTTTTGATGTCAGTACACCAAATCAAAGTCTTTTAAATGTTGCGCCTCCAACACATTTTGGGTTTTTAAGTAACCAGCCAGGAGAAGTCACGATTCAAGGGAGTTTTCTTCAAGTACTTCCGGAAAAAACCTTATCCATTACTGGTGGTGATTTACATATTCAAGAAGGTACGTTGTATGCGCCCGATGGACAAATCAATTTGGTGTCTGTTGTCGCAGCGGGTGATATTGTGCCTGGTTTGTCTAATACGAAAGCATTAGGTACGGTAACGCTTTCGCAATCGCCGGATATTCCGCTTAAAAAAATTGATGATATTGATATTGCTAATATTGATACCAGTGGCGTGACGGGAGGGAATGTCTTTATTCAGAGCGGAAAGTTTTTCTTAAGTGGTGGGAGTATCTCTTCACAAGTTATTGATGGTATTAGACAAAAATCGGTTAGTCGTATCACCATTGAAACGCAAGAATTGAGATTACAGGATAATAGTAGCATTGATACTAATACCTTTGGCGATGGTGATGGGGGAAATATAACCATTACAGCAACGGATAATTTGACATTGATAAATAGTGGTATTTCTGTCGCGGCTGGTTTAGAAACAACGGGCAATGCGGGTAATATTCAATTGCAAGTTGGACAGTTGACATTGCAAGACGGTGGATTTCTTAACAGCGGTACATTGGGCAGTGGCATTGGTGGTGATATTTTGATTAATGCGACTCAAGGTGTTTCACTGTTTAATCGAAGTTTGATTGCCAGTAGTGTTGGCGCACCGTTTACTCTGAGTTTAGGGAGTGGTGGTAATATTGGTATTATTGCGCCTCACATAGAAATCGAAGGGCGTAGCGAAGTGCAATCAGGGACTTTTGATATTACTCGTGGCAATGGGGGAAATATTAGCATAGAAACCGAACAGTTGACGCTTAATGATTCAGGGAGCATCACGGCGTTTACGATGGGTAATGGGGTTGGTGGTAATATTGATATTGTGAGTCGTGAACTAAAAATGCACAATGGACTAATCACGTCGGAAAGTGTTGGCAGAGGCAATGCCGGTTCAATCACTTTCACCACCGATAAGGCTTTGCTCAATCATTTAAGTGTTATCTATGCATCGGCGACACAAGCGGGCGGTGGCAATATTGAATTTAAAGTGGATGATAACCTTTACTTATTTAATAGTGGTATTACCACTCGTGCCGAAGGTGAACAAACTCAACATAGCGGTGGCAATCTCACCATTAGTAAACCACAATTTTTGGTGCTTGATAAAAGCCAATTGAATGCCAGCGCGTATGCTGGTAATGGCGGGAATATTAAAATCATTGCGGATCATTTTATTAAATCCATTGGTAGTTTAATAGATGCTTCTTCGGAATTAGGCATAGATGGCAATATTGAAATCATTTCCTTGGATGAAGACATTACCGATAACTTCACGATTTTATCAGATAGTTTTTTTGATGCCTCTAAATTTCTTCCAAAACGATGTGTTGAGCGTCTTGGTACTGATATCAGTAGTTTTTATGTCACAGGACCAAAAATACTCACTGAAGCTCCCCATAATTTAAGTGTTCATATTCCCACTCGATTATTGACAACGTTATCAGATAATCGGGTTTTGGGTTCTAATCCATTTTCTGTGGAACCGCAATTTATAAAAAATAGTGTGCACTAACTACAGGGATTGTATATAAGAAAGGATTACAAAAAAAAACCATAACTACAGGGATTATATATAAGAAAGGATTACAAAAAAAACCATAACTACAAGGATTACAAAAAAACTAATAACGACTCACTTTTAATCCCTTCTTATATACAATCTTTGTAGTTATTATTTAATGAATAATAAAGCTTAATTTCCAAGCATCTATAGAGCCAAAACGTTGGCTATTCCATTTCAGGTTCAGGATCATAAAAAGGCATCTGGAGAGATTCACAAACCCTTTGTAACGATTTATCTGAAGTCACCATAATCGGTTGATGTAAGGGTAGCTTTTTCACTATCGCCAAGTGTAACGCATCATTTGAACCAATAGCAAATTTGGCGTGTTCCAATAAAATCGTCTCTGCGAGTCGATAAACATTATCAGGTAATTCAAGCATTTCAAAAGGGCGAGAGGTTGGGTTTGTACCTATATCCTTCCTAAGATGAGTTATGATAGTACGAAGTGTTTTTTTCTGCACTGATTTTTGACGAAAAAAGGCTGTTACTTTGCCAACCAATTCCAATGATGTCATGGGAGAGATTAAAATGGGGAGGTAAGAATTGGCGACTAAACGACGTATTCGCAAAATGCCTTGTTCTTCCTGAAAATGTTTTAGCAAAGGATTATAGTATTTCAGTAACGCATTGGTATCAAAATAATACCTTTGCCCGGTACTATTATTCATCTTGTGATATCCTTTTTAACCGGGTACGAGGGAGACTAACCGTTTGATTTCTTCAGGAGGAACACCTTCTGCTAATGCTTTGGTTCTTGCAAAAACACTGGCTAATAATTCTGGCATATTGAGACTATGTTTATCAAACCAATCAAATACATGCGCTTTTATAGCTGCCACAGCATCAGATCTATCACCATGTCCAGTTAAAATTATCATGTCGGTGTTGATGCCTTCTTTATCTGCCTGACGCACAACTTCAATACCATTCATTCTTGGTATTTTTATCTCGACAAGGGCAACATCAAATTCATCCGCTCGAAGTTTCTCAAGTCCTTCAATTCCATCAGAAGCGGTTTCGACAATAAAGCTTCTTTTGGTAAAGTAGTCTTGAAATGTGGTGCGGATGTGATTGTCATCATCTACAATTAAGAGTTTGTATTTTCGTTCCATTGTGTTTTCTCTCAGTTAAAAAAAAACATAACTACAGGGATTGTATATAAAAAAGGATTACAGCATTAGGTTGTTGGAGTCTAAACCTTTAGGTTTGGAAGTATGACAACGGCTTCGGTGTCACTCCTTTAACTACAGGGATTGTATATAAGAAAGGATTTAAACCCAAGCACGCCCAAACCTAAAGGTTTGGACTCCAATAACCCCACAGTATAATCCCTTCTTATATACAATCCTTGTAGTTAGCGGTTTTTAAAATCCCTTCTTATATACAATCATTGTAGTTAACGGTTTTTAAAATCCCTTCTTATATGCAACCCCGTCAAAGCACCCAAAGAATCAAAGTATCTATTGTCCGCCTCTGACCGGCCACACGTAGTTGGAGAATGTCTTGACGTTGCCGTGCACGCGGCCGAAGTCGAGGGTCACACGCCATGCGTAGGCCGCGTTGTTCGCAAACGTGGTAGACGACCAGTAGTTGAACGCCTGCACGGACGAAAACGCATCACCTTCTTTCCAAGGGCCTGTACCAGCAGTATTGGAAAGTGCAGGCTGATTCCAACTTTTCCTATCCACATATTTCTCATCAATCATCGCTCCCCACTCATCTTTAGTAGGCAAACGCCACATACCTCGTCTTGAACCATCACGAAGTCCACATTGTCCACTTGCCAGATTAGCGGCACTTTGCATGGCCGTTTCCCAATTCTGTCTACCAAAACAATTCGCATTTTTCAACCATATTAATCCACTCCGATTATCTGTGACGGTGCCATCGCCATTGTCGGTATAGCAGTATGATAAATATTTTTTAAGTCTCGCTTCTTCTTTTTGACGGATTTTTTCTCGTTCTAACTGAGCGCGTTGTTGTTCTTGTTCTGCTTTAAGTCTCGCTTCTTCTTTTTGACGGACATTTTCTCTTTCTAACTGAATGCGCTGCTGTTCTAATTCAACTCGTTGTTGTTCTAACTCAGCACGTTGCTGCTCTAATTTTCTCTGTTCTTTAGAACCACAAGAGCCAAAACAAAACCGATCCGTCAAAGACACCGACTCCCAAGGCACTTGTTTAGTTTCATTTTTAGTTTCTTGTATTACGTTTTTGCGAACTTGTGTAAACAAATCGGTGATGCTTAAATGCGCTTGATTCTGTAGTGCTTTCAAAAAATGCTTGGTATAAATACTATTGCGTTCCCCAGATTCTCCACCCCATGCTGAAGTATTCGGCGCAGTTGCAAAAGCAATCAATGAACCGGTTGGACTATTCATCTCCGCTAACCCTTTTCTAACTCCCTTTTGATTGGTTGTAAAAGGATTATCTCGACACGCATCCAAAATCACAATGTTGACACCATTATTGGCTTCTTCCATCTGCCGCAAAATACGATTGGCAGGAACAGACTCAAACTCAATATCGGCTTTGCTTTTAATTTCAGCATCTACCGGCACCAAGAAATTCTCGCCCCTGGCTTGCAAACCATGCCCTGAATAATAAAACAAGCCCACATCATGCCGAGGCAATTGTTCACCAAAATATTGCACAGCCCTTATCATAGCCCGCCGCTTGGTATTACGCTTTAGGATAACCTGAAAGCCCAAATTTTTCAGCACCGCCGCTATATCAGTGGCATCATTCACCGGATTATCCAATGAAGACTCATGCAGGTAATCCCCATTACCAATCACCAAAGCCAAGCGTGAGGCATAAGTAAAGGGACTCATAAAAACAATAAAGCTAATTAAAACAACAATATAACGTAACATAGTTATTTCTCCTTAAAAAATTAACAAATGTTAGGGAATGTGCATGAAATAAAATCGGTAACTAAACCTGACAGGTTTTTAAAACCTGTCAGGTTTGACTCAACATTTGGGTAAATTATTTATTGACTAATTTTGCTTAAACCAATTAAGCAAGATGAATCTGCTATGACTATTTTAGACATTTGACAATTTCTCCGTGTCTTCTCTTAAATCTTCTTGAGTATATTGCATGGGTATTCCAAGTTGTCGATTCATCTCAAAAAATTCCCATTGGCTAAAACCGCCTATTTCACAGCTTTTACTCAAGGAAATACGCTTATGCTCATAAAGAAATAGGGCAAACATTTTTTTGACATCGAAGCTGATGTTATCGAAATTTAAACCAACTTGTGAAGCAAGCATTGTTGGCAGTTCAAACTTGACACTTAATGTATTCATTATTTTGGTTTACCTTTAAACTTATTGTTACTGTCAATTTTTCAGTGATATGCTACAAAGTTCCAAAATTCTTTAGTTTTCAATTTGACACGTACAAATCGTACTGTGATTTGTTCAGGTAAATCGTCATTTTGAATTTCTTTTAGTTTGCTATGATGTGGCTTAAGTGTGAATATTTGACTATCTGGGCATTCACTATTAACATTTTGTGTGCTGGACAAAATGAAGCAGCTAAACAACGTATTACAAATTTTTTGTTGCTTTTACTAATGGTTGCTAAATAAGAATACGATGCGTAATTTTGGTATAATATTTATTTTATTATACAATAAGTTACTTCTTAACTTAATGGCAGTGATGCCGGCGCGTCAATGTCATTAAGTTAAGGATTTTAGTTTAGGGTAACCACAAGGGATTACCCCTACAAATCATGACGTTACGTAGGGGCAATCCTTTATGGTTGCCCTTAAGTTAATGGCATTGACGCTAGAGCGTTGGAACGAGAGGCTGGGTAGTTACTATTATTTTTTGCCTGATTGTAACAGATTTTGGGGACACACCCCCCTAACCCCCCGTACACGGGTGGAACCAAACATCATTCGACACTTTGCTTTTTCTATTTTGGGACTTCCCCCTGTGTACGGGGGGTTAGGGGGGTAAAAAGGTAGGTGTCCCCAAAATTCGTTATAATCAGTTTTTTGCAAGTCTCCTAACCTTGCAAGAGTACTTGCATTTTAGTGCGCGATTCTGCGGTATTTACTGCGATTCCAATATTAGACATTACCTGATCAAGCAATTCTAATTGTACTTCTGTAAAAGTATGAAAAGAACCGATTTCAATAATCCCTTTCACAGCATTTTCATACATAAAGGGTATAACAACCAGTTGTTGTGGAGCAGATTCTCCAAGTCCAGATTGAATACTGATATAATCCTCTGGCACGTCTGTCATAATAACGCGTTGTTTTTCTAAAGCCGCTTGTCCAATCAAGCCTTCGCCTACTTTAAATTGATGATTCATACCTTTACGTTCGGTATAGGCATAACTGGCGATGAGTTTTAAATAGGTATTCTCAACATTATCCCTTTCTCCCTTTCCCCCTTTCCCTTCAAGTAAATAAAAGACTCCCACCTGTGCTTCTAAATAAGTTGTGAGAAAAGTGATGATGTTTTTTGCTAAAGTTATTACATTTTGCTCACCACTGATTTGTTCGTTTAATTGTGTTTGTCCAGTTTTTAGCCAGTCTTGGATAGCATTTCTGGCAGTGGCTTCTGCAAGTTTGGCGGCTGCATTTTCTAAAGCATCTTTGATTCGGACAAAATCACCATTGTATTCTGCTTTTGCCGCAACGTTCTTACCACCATCTGCTAATTCTTGCGAAACTTGAATAATGTCTTCAATAACTCGCCGTAAGTTAGTCAAAGCTGTTTCTAAACTGTCTTTTATTTGAATAGATTCGCCCTGATAGGTGGCTTTGGGCATGATGCTTAAATTGCCTTTCGCTAATCCTTGCGACACTTGAACGACATCATCAATCACTGTTTTAAAAAAGATGTTTGTTTCAGAAAGTTGCTGTATGGATTTTTCAGTGCTGATGAAAATAACATACATATTAGCCAGTAAACCAATTAAGACACAAATATAACTTACTTTTTTGAGTAGATGAGCACCATCGAACATCATATCAAATAAATGTCCCGAAAAAGACATAAACATCACTTGTCCCATAAAACCAACAATCAGTGATAATATTAACCAATGTTCAAAATTATCTGTTTTCCACAAGCCCTTGTTTAAGTAACCAATAAGAGCTAATAGAAAAAATAGTGCTGGTATCAATTCTTCTGGGCGATGGAAAAAAAGTTCTGGATAATAAGCACGAGGTAGAGGTACAAAGGCAAAAAAGAAAAAACAGGCTATTGTCAATAAGCTAACAATCCAATAAACAGTACGTTCACTAATGATACCTGCATTTCCTAAGCGTTTTTCTCTACGCCAGGCTAACCAACTTAACCATAACAAAATTGCCAAAAATAAGCGTGAAGCAACCCAACTCCACGGAATCAATGAAGGAGGAGGCGAAGGAAAATACATATCAAAAAAGGTGGAAGTGACAATGGTATGGTAAGCATCTAACAAGCCAGTTCCTAAAAAGCCAGTACCAATAAACAGAAAGGTACTCTCTTTTTTACTATGGAAACGCACTAAAGCCATAATACCCACTACAAAAGCTAAAGTGGAAGCCATGATTTCCATGATGGTATGCAGTTGTTTTGTGCCTTGCCAAGAGGAATCTTTTAATAAAAGATATCCTACAAATAGGAAAACAAAAAGGGCAATATAGGTCAGAATTTTTCTTTGTGCTATTTTTTGTGTATTCATTTTAAATTTATCGGATTTTTTGATTGGCGTTCAAAGCTTTAGCTTTGGACTCCAAAATTATTACTAACCTTGCAAGAGTACTTGCATTTTAGTGCGTGAGTCGGCGGTATTTACTGCTATCCCAATGTTGGATATTATCTGATCAAGCAGTTCTAGTTGTACTTCTGTAAAGCTATGAAAAGAGCCAATTTCAATAACTCCTTTTACTACATTTTCATACATAAAAGGTATAATAACCAGTTGTTGAGGAACAGCTTCTCCAAGTCCTGATTGAATATTGATATAATCCTCTGGTATTTCTGTGACGAGAATACGTTGTTTTTCTAAAGCAGCTTGCCCAATCAAACCCTCACCGACTTTAAATTGATGACCCATACCTTTACGTTGGGTATAAGCATAACTGGCGATGAGTTTTAAACAGGTGTTCTCAACATTATCCCTTTCTCCCGTCCCCTCTTTCCCTTCAAGTAAATAAAAGACTCCCACCTGTGCTTCTAAATAAGTTGTGAGAAAAGTAATGATGTTTTTTGACAAAGTCATTACATTTTGTTCACCACTGATTTGTTCATTTAACTGTGTTTGTCCAGTTTTTAGCCAATCTTGAATGGCATTTTTAGCCATTGCTTCTGTTAATTTAGCAGCAGCGGTTTCTAGGGCATTTTTGATTTGAACAAAATCTCCTTTATATTCAGCTTTAGCGATGACGTTTTGTCCACCTTCTGCCAGTCCTTGAGAAAGTTGAACAATGTCTTCAACGACTTGCCGCTGGTTAAACAAAACCATCTCTAGTGCCTGTTTTATTTGGATAAAATCGCCTTGATATTTTGCAGCAGGTGTCGCACAGAGATTGCCATTTGCCAGATCTTTAGAAATTTTTACAATATCTTTGATGACTTGGCGTAAATTAATAGTCATTTGTTGGAAAGCATGAGCCATTAAACCGATTTCATCTTGGCTTTTAATGTCATCAATGGCCTGGTTGATATCGCCCGTTGCTAATTGACGCGCAACATGAGTCATTGTCAATATCGGTTTCACAACAAAGTAACCTGTCAAGAATGCCACGCTAATGACTATCACTGCAATAATAGCCATAATAATCAACGTTAAGGTGAGCATTTGCTGGATAATTGCAAAAGCTTCTGTTTTATCGATCATGGCAAGTAGTGACCATCGTACCCCCATAATATTAAGGGGTTTATAGGCAATAAGGGTTGAATTTCCGTCAGCGTCAAACACTGTTTTGACTCCCGTTTTACCTTCAGCCGCGGCACGAGAGGCTTCATTGTCTCTCTTATGTTTGAAAAGGGTGCTTTCCTCAGAAAAACGTGAGTTTGATCGTAGAAAAAAATCGTCGGAGCTTACTAAAACAGTTTCGCCCGTTTTACCCAAACCAGCCTGTTGTTGCATAATCTTGTCGATTTGATTAATGGACAATTGAAAAATCAGCACACCCACTAATTGAGAGTGATCAAAAATAGGGGTAGCGATAAACGAAGCCGCGTTATTGGAAGCCGTGTAATGGGCGAAATCTTTCAGCACAGTAAAATCTGGATCTGTTGCTTTTACAGTTTCCTTGAAAATCTTGCTAATAGGTGTATCAGCATATAAACCATGAATAAGACTGGTGCAAAAATCGTTCTCTTTCATTACTGTGTAAAGAATATTTCCATTGTATGGTTCTACGAGGAAAATATCATAATAACCATAAGTTTCAAGGTATTTTTTGAATCTGGGATGGTATTGTGCATGTGCAACGCTGTAAGCACTATCATCATTCGCGTTCACCAAATCAGGTTTATTCAAATACAGAGAACGACAGCCCTTTAAAAATTCATCATTGCCTTTATCCAAAATTTCCATACTGATAGCGGTATTTTCAAAGGCACGTATAGCGGCTATAGTAGATGATTCATTGGATAAGATTTTCATATCACTCAGCCGTTCACTGAAGTAAGCCTCTATCCAACTAGCTTTGATATCACGTACTGCCGCTAATTCATGGCTCACTTTATCCCCTAACGCTTTTTCAGCTTGAATATAAACCAATATTCCCATTATAAGAAGTGGAATCAGCGATACACTCAAAAGCAGTAAAATAAACTTGCCCCGTAGTGAACGAAAAAAACTCAAAGATGTTTTTTTATCTTGTGAAAAAGAAGGTGCATTCATCATTTTAATTTTCCTAGTTTTGTGAATTGAGAGGTTTATTGGAGTTCAAACCTTTAGGTTTGTAAATACGCCCAAACCTGAAGGTTTGGACTCCATCATTACTTTAATCGTTTTTGCAACAGTTCTTGCATTTTAGTGCGCGAGTCTGCGCTGTTTACCGCTATTCCAAGATTTGGCATCACTTGATCGAGCCATTCCAATTGAACTGTGGTGAGTTTGTGGAAAGAGCCGATTTCAATAACTCCTTTTACTGTATTTTCATACAGAAATGGCATGACAAGCAGTTGCTGAGGCATGGCTTCTCCGATACCCGATTGAATACTCATATAATCTTCTGGTATATCGGTGACGATAATCCGTTGTTTTTCTAAAGCCGCTTGTCCAATCAAACTTTCACCTATCTCAAACTCAGTACCCGTGCCTTTGCGTTGGGTATAGGCATAACTGGCAATGAGTTTTAAGCAAGCGTTTTCAACGCTATCCCTTAAAGTGTTCTCCCTTTCCTCTTTTTCTTCAAGTAAATAAAAAACGCCGACTTGCGCTTCTAAATAAGTCGTAATAAAATTAATGATATTATTTGCCAAGGTTATTACATCTTGCTCACCGCTCATTTGTTCACTTAACTGCGTTTGTCCTGTTTTTAGCCAGTCTTGGATGGCATTTTTAGTCGTGGCTTCTGCCAGTTTGGTTGATGTTGTTTCTAGGGCATTTTTAATTTGGGCAAAATCTCCTTTATATTCGGCTTTAGCCACAACGTTTTGTCCCCCCTCTGCTAATCCTTGAGAAACTTGGACAATGTCTTCAATCACTAAATGTAAATCAGATAAGCCGGTTTCTAAAGCATTTTTTATCTGTGCAAAATCCCCTTTATAGTCAGCCTGTGGTATGACACGCAAATTACCTGCCGCTAATCCTTGAGAAACTTGGACAATATCTTCAATAACATCACTAAAATAATTGACTAAGGTATTATACACCCGCCCTATCTCACCCATTTCATCTTGACGATTGATGACTTGATTCAAATTTTGAGTGTTAAGATTATGGCGCATTTCACCAACTGCCATTTTATTAGCCATCTTGGTTAATGTTGTCAAAGGGCGGGTAATACTACGTGAAATAAATAGACTGAGCAACAAAATAAAAACAATACCGCCTAACGTAAAAAAAATGCTTATAATATGTGCTAGAACAACCTGCTGCTCCGCATCTCCTGAACGTTTTGCATTTAGTTGATTTTCAATGTGGATAAAAATATCAAATTGAGAACGCATTTCATCCAGGATAGCTTTGCCAGTTCCAATTTGGATCATGTTTGATATATCAGTTATTGTTATCGGGTTTGTGTTTAGTTCTTGTCGAGCTTCAATTTCAGGTTTAGCCGCTTTTTCTAACCACTCAGTTATCAGCAATTCAATTTGATTTAATAATGCTAAATTATCAAAATCACCAGTGAGCCGAGAATGAAGAGCAGTAATGTTTACTACCATTTTACTCAGCCCATCGCGGTAGGGTTCAAGAAAATTATCTTCGCCAGTAATAATAAAGCCACGTTGCCCTGTTTCTTGATCAACTATATTTTTAGCAATTTTTAGCGTTAAAATAATACTTTCTAAGTCATTTGTAGCTCTCAAATTGCTTTCAAGTTGCTCTAACACTCGACGCAAGTTATCCAGGATATTTTTACCGACACCCATTTTTAATATTTCTTGGAGTTGTCTTGCACTCATAGAAGCTTTATTAGCTTCGCGCCGTTTAGCAATTTCTGGTTTAGCCGCTTTTTCAATCCATGTATCATGTAATTGTTCTATTTTTTCCAGCACAGCAACTTGGGGCGGATTATCGCTAATCAATTTTTTCTCAATTTCGAGTAAAATCTCAAACTTGGTAAGACCATTTTGATAGGGTTCAAGAAATTCATCTTTGCCAGTAATCAGAAAACCGCGCTCGCCGGTTTCCATATCTATAACCAATTTTGTTAATTTGTGGGCATTGGAAAGTACAGGCTGATCATGTTTAACCAAAAAGTTAAAATCTTTTGTTAAGTTATTTAGAGTCAGCAATAATATAGCAGTCATAATAGTCATCATAATTAGTACAACAACATAGCCAGCAATAATTTTTTTGCCGACTTTGAGATTGTTAAAAAAATTCATAAGATTTTCCTGTAATGGGAATAGTGATATTGGATTCCATCATTACTTTAATCGTTTTTGCAACAGTGCTTGCATTTTAGTGCGCGAGTCTGCACTATTTACCGCTATTCCAAGATTTGGCATCACTTGATCGAGCCATTCCAATTGAACAGCGGTAAGTTTATGGAAGGAGCCGATTTCAATAACTCCTTTTACCGTATTTTCATACAGAAATGGCATGACAAGCAATTGCTGAGGCATGGCTTCTCCAATACCCGATTGAATACTCATATAATCTTCTGGTATATCGGTAACGACAATCCGTTGTTTTTCTAAAGCCGCTTGCCCAATTAAACTTTCACCTATATCAAACTCAGTATCCGTGCCTTTGCGTTGGGTATAGGCATAACTGGCAATGAGTTTTAAGCAAGCGTTTTCAACGCTATCCCTTAAAGTGTTCTCCCTTTCCTCTTTTTCTTCAAGTAAATAAAAAACGCCGACTTGCGCTTCTAAATAAGTCGTGAGGAAAGTAATGATATTATTTGCCAATGTTATTACGTCTTGTTCACCGCTCATTTGTTCACTTAACTGAGCTTGTCCTGATTTTAGCCAATCTTGGATAGCATTTTTTGTCGTGGCTTCTGCCAGTTTGGTTGATGTTGTTTCTAAAGCATTTTTAATTTGGGCAAAATCTCCTTTATATTCGGCTTTAGCTACAACGTTTTGTCCCCCCTCTGCTAATCCTTGAGAAACTTGGACTATATCTTCAACGACGGGGCGTAAATTGGACAAAGCCATTTCTAAAGCCTCTCTGATTTTGCTGAAATCTCCCTGATATTCCGCTTGTGGGGTAACACGCAAATTGCCATTGGCTAATCCTTGAGAAACTTGGACAATATCCTTAATCAAAGTCTTAAAATAATTGGTTAAAGTATCGTAAGCACGTCCGATGTTACCCATCTCGTCTTTACGGGTTGTAATCTGGATAATTTCATCATGACCCGCTATATCAACGATTTTATTCATATTTCCAGCAGCCATTCTATTGATCATTGCAATAAGAGTCATTAATGGCACAGTGATACTGCGTGAAATAATCAGTCCTAAACTTAAGCCGACTCCAATAGCAATGATCATAGTAACCAACAACTCCATCCATGTATAACTGACAAGGCTATGCGTTGCTTGGTTGGCATTTTTAAAGTCAGTGTTGACACTGTCTGACATTTGTGAGGCCATTTTTCGGACTTGGGGGCCAATCACATTTAATTGGGTTTCAATGATTTGGTTTTGTTTAACGTAATCCACTTGTAGCCCAATAAATCCATGATGATACAAATTAACTGCGATTTTGGCATCTTGTGCTAATTGCCGACGATTCTCATTTTGAAGTTCTTCATCCAATTTTTGAAAAGCCGTTTGTGCCTCTTGGTAGCGTTTCTTAAATTTGGCAACCCATTGTGGATTGCCTTCTTCAAGATACTTGAAAGCATCTAGGCGCATTAACAGCAAAGCACGCTGAGCGTGACCCGCATAAAATGAGGCGATAGCATCCTGTGCTTTAAAAGCACTGCCGCGCAATTGCTCCAATTTTTGATCAGCCAACGGCCCTTGTATGTCAAGTATTTCAACAAGGGCTTTATTCCGCCTGTCTATAAGATGGGTAACTTTGGCAAAGTTTTCACCGTAGGCTTGTACCCCTGTTTTGATGCTGGTAAGCATTTTAACCCGCTCATCCTTGCTAATTTCCACATCCGCATCCGCTAAAAGTTCCTCAAAATGAGTAAACTCTTGACGAAAACGATTTAAGTCTTCTGGCTTGTGACCTCGAATATATTTATTGGCATAAAAACGAGCTAATAAAATCCGAGAAACCATCTGATCCGAAAGATGCTGATCTTTTGCAAGATTATCAGTGAGATCAGTTACTGTCTCATTGATTTTGGTAATTTGGAAAATAGCTAAGCTACCCACCACAGTCATCAACATTAAAATAATAAGAAAACCAACAAAAATCTTAGTACCAACCTTGAGATTGTTTAAAGCATTCACTATTATAGTCCTCTGGTTTTATGAATTGGTAATGAAAGGAAAATTTCTTTTTGAGAGGGGTAGATATTCAGATAAATAATTTGGCATTTTTCAAGTGCGATTCGCAAAGATTTTGCTTCCTGTGCCAATTTCAAGAGACGGTTGGCATCATCAGCTTTGGTGATTTTGTCTTTTATAAAGGCTTCGCTTTGAATCCTAATATTAGCCAACTGTTTTTGTTGCTCAATTCGGACATCTTGCAAGTTTAACATATTCGAGAAAAGTCTCTTCATTTCGACTCCTACCATTACCACCCATCAGTTTAGTACAACGAATTACGTGGATAAACGAATTAAGAATATCCATTTTTTATATAATACAACAGGTTAGAAAAATAAGTGCCACGTAAAATTCGTTTATTGGCCAGTAATTCGTTGTACTTAAGATTCAATGAGTTAAGAAAACTGATAGGTAGTAAGATTCCTACCCCATACTTTTAACGAAGGAAGAGTAGGGAGAGATTTTAAACTTAAAAACTATCAAAAAGTTCTGATTGTAACAGATTTTGGGGACACCCCCCTAACCCCCGTACACGGGTGGAACCAAACATCATTCGACACTTTGCTTTAATTTTTCTATTTTGGGACTTCTCCCTGTGTACGGGGGGTTAGGGGAGTAAAAAGGTAGGTGTCCCCAAAATTCGTTATAATCAGAAAAAATTTTATGAATTTACTCAACATCTTCTTCTAAATACTGCATGATGCGATAACATATTTCTCGACATCCTTTTTTTGATAACGCCGATATCTCAAAAACGGGTCCTTGCCAATCTAATTCTCTAATAATGGCTTGGCAGTGTTGTTTTTGTTCATCAGGTGGTAACAAATCCAATTTATTTAAGACTAACCAACGTTCCCGTTTTGCGAGTTCATCACTGTATTTTTCAAGTTCTTGAATAATATTGAGAACATCTTGTACAGGGTTACTGTCTAGTGGTGCGATGTCAACGATATGCAATAGTAAACGGGTACGTGATAAATGCTTTAGAAATTGCATACCTAAACCATAGCCATCTGCCGCACCTTCAATTAATCCAGGAATATCGGCAATAACAAAACTGCTATCAACCTCAATAGAGACTACGCCTAAATGAGGATGTAAGGTAGTAAATGGATAGTCGGCAACTTTTGGGCGAGCGGCTGAGACGGCACGGATAAAGGTGGATTTTCCCGCATTAGGTAAACCTAGCAAGCCAACATCAGCTAATACTTGTAATTCTAAACGCAAGTTTCGGGCTTCACCTGCTGTGCCTGTGGTGATTTGGCGTGGAGCACGATTGGTGCTGGTTTTAAAACGAACATTGCCTAAACCATGTTGTCCACCTTTGGCAACTAATAAAGTCTCGTTTGGCTTTACTAAATCACCTAAACTTTCTTCGGTATCTATATCAAAAGCCAATGTACCTACTGGCACTTTGATATATAAATCTTGACCATTTTTTCCGGTGCAGTCACTACCTTTACCATTTTCACCATGTTTTGCACGAAATAAACGGTTAAAACGAAAATCAACTAAAGTATTTAAACCAGCATCAGCTCTCAAATATACGTTGCCACCATTGCCACCGTCGCCGCCGTTAGGGCCGCCAAAAGGGACAAATTTTTCACGTCGAAAACTCAAGCAACCGTTTCCGCCTTTACCAGCGACAACTTCAATAGTAGCTTCATCAATGAATTTCATAATTGGGAATAGGGGAAATAGGAAATAAGGAATAGGAAATTGTTATTTTCTACAGCAATTTCAAAAAAATAACACCCCTTAGTCTTTCTTACTTAAAATAGAGGAAATAAAATTGCAGTTATACTCTGAACGTTCAAGTTTTCGGATTTAATATCTGACAGGTTTTGAAAACCTGTCAGGTTTGGCATGCGTTTTTAGTATATTCTCATAATCCGAAAACCTGAACGTCTGAAGTATAGATTTTACTGTCACAATAAATTTATTCATGACAGAAAAAACTCATTTTATGACAATGTTTAGTATTAAGTTTTCTTTATAACTAATGTGATGTTACGCAGATAGCTTCCAAATTGGAGTGCAAAATTGAGGACACCCCCCTAACCCCCCGTACACAGGAGGAAGTCCCAAAATAGAAAAATTAAAGCAAAGTGTCAAATGATGTTTGGTTCCACCCGTGTACGGGGGGTTAGGGGGGTAT
>JAUCGK010000100.1 GCA_030378085.1 Candidatus Parabeggiatoa sp. HSG14 | reverse complement strand
AATTCTTCTGCAAAAAATATTGCTCATGTATTAGTTGAAGCGTTACCTTATATTAACCGTTTCGTAGGTAAAACCTTTGTCATCAAATATGGTGGTAATGCGATGATAGACGAAACGCTAAAAAATAGTTTTGCCCAAGACATCATTTTAATGAAACGAGTGGGAATGAATCCCATCGTAGTGCATGGGGGAGGACCACAAATTGGTCATTTGCTAAAACGTTTGGGTAAAGAAAGTAAATTTTTCCAAGGAATGCGTGTCACTGACAGTGAGACTATGGATGTAGTACAAATGGTGCTTGGTGGCTTAGTGAATAAAGATATTGTCACCTTAATTAATCGTCAAGGGGGGGCAGCGGTAGGATTGACAGGTAAAGATGCCGAACTCATTCACGCACGTAAATTAACGTTTACTCGCGATAACCCTGAAATGAATGTCCCAGAAATCATTGACATAGGTCATGTTGGGGAAATAGCCAGTCTTGATACCTCAATCATTGACTTGCTCATTCATGGTAATTTTATTCCAGTTATTGCGCCCATTGGTGTTGGCGATGATGGACAATCCTATAATATCAATGCTGACATAGTCGCTGGTAAATTAGCAGAAATTCTAAAAGCTGAAAAATTGATGCTATTGACTAACACGGCTGGAGTACTAGATAAACAAGGTGAATTATTAACGGGTTTGAATGCAGCCCGAGTACATGCCTTGATTGAAGACGGTACCATTGAGGGAGGCATGTTACCTAAAGTGCATTGTGCTTTGGACGCGGTACAAAGTGGTGTTCATGCAGTTCACATCATTGACGGGCGCATTGAACATGCCATATTGCTAGAAATTTTTACCAATAAAGGAATAGGTTCCTTAATAAAAGGACGACGCTAATATAGAATTATAAAGTGAAAAGTGAAAAGTTGTTTCTGGTTTCCAAACTCAGTTTGGAAATCCATTAGGGGACGATCTGCGTCCCGCGATGCAGAACATCGCTTAAGGCATTCCCAACCAGGAGGTTCACTGCCATTAAGTTAAGGAAAATTTGTTGGAGTCCTTTTGAGGCAAAAGTTTGCGGAGCAAACTTAAACCTCGAAACCTTTAGGTTGGGCTGATTCAAATTAAAATCTAAAGACTTCCAAACCTAAAGGTTGGAACTCCAAGGCTTAACTTAATGGCATTGAACCAGGAGATTGGGAACGAAAAAATCTAAAAAAGGTATAAACCATTGAAAAACAAACCTAATTTATCACTAATTCCGTGGGCCAAGTTGTGTTTTATAGATTTTAACGGTGAATTTAAACAAATAACGAAGGCTCTTTTAAAAACCTTGGGTTGCTTTGAGACGTATTTGTATTCAGAAATGTCGGTTTCACAAAACCAAACAGAAAAAGCCTCACAACCGCTTAACCTTTTAAACTTAGTACATCCTCAAGATCGTCAAATCACCGAACAGGCTTTTTCACAACTCCGTAAAGAAACTGAGATTTCATTTGAAGTACGTTGTCAAGATCAAAATGGCAATTATCGTTGGTTATTATGGAATGCGACTGCTGTACTTGAAAAACATGGCTTTTATGCCTCTGTTACCGATATCAGTGTTTATAAAAAGCAATCCGAAAAAGAACTGCAAAAAACAGTTGAACAACAAAATAAAAAAATACAAGAAACGATAAAATTACAAAAAACCACTAAACAGTCATTACCTTATGAACATTTACTATTGATATTAGATAGCCTGGCTGCCTTAGTATATGTGGCTGATATTGAAACCTATGAAATTCTTTATGAAAATGAATACGGAATAAAGACTTTTGGTGATGTTGTGGGCAAAATTTGTTGGCAAGTTTTCTTACAAAAAAATAGTCCTTGTCCATTTTGTAGCAAGCATCAAGTTCTAACGACAAAAGGACAACCAAATATACACGAGTGGGAATGCTATAGTGAATTAACAGGTAGATGGTATCTCGTACATGATCACGCTATCCATTGGGTGGATAAAAGATGGGTGCGGTTGGAAATTGCTTATGATATTACTGAACGCAAACAAGCAGAACAATCTCTTGAACTCAGTCAAGCGCGTTATTTGTTAGCTGTTCGTGCCGGTAAAACGGGTGTGTGGGATTGGAATCTCAAAACCAATGAAATGTATTTAGGCCCTCACTTAAAAGTTTTACTTGGTTTAGAGAGTAATGAACAACATCCTTTACAAGCCTGGATGTCCCGCCTCAATCCTAACGACGTGAAACGCTTACACAAAGCTTCGCGGAATTACTTAGCAAAACGCAGTTCACAGCTTGAAGAAGAATATCGTTTAGTCGATAAAAATGGTAACGTCTGTTGGATGAGTGTTCGCGGTACAGCCATGCGTGATGAAAAAGGATATGCCTATCGTATGATAGGCACTAATACAGACATTACCGAGCGAAAACAGTTTGAAGAACGCCTCAAAGATCAACAATGTCTTTTACGTGGTGTTGCCCGGATTACACGTATCTTATTAACAGAACCTGATGATAATAAGGCAATTCATGCGGCATTACAAATTTTGGGCAGTCTCACCAAAGTAGACCGTATTTATATTTTTGAAAATCATACAATTCCTGATACGGAAGAATCTGTTATTAACCAACGTTTCACTTGGGTAAACGAGAGATGTAAACCTTATAACACGCCACATAATCTGAAAAATCTTTCTTATGCCCATTATTTACCGGGTTGGTATGAGATTTTAGAAAAAGACGAACCAATAGCAGGGCTTGCCACAGATTTTCAAGAGCCAATATACTCTTTACTAAAATCATATCAAGTTATTTCCGTTTTAATTGTACCTGTTCATTTTAATGGACAATTTTGGGGTTTTATTGGTTTAGATGATTGTCACAATAAACGCCATTGGCATCAATATGAAATATTTGCCTTAAAAGTCATAGGCGACAGTATTAGAGGTACTTTAGTACGTAAACAGTTTAAAGAATCGTTGCGGCAAAGTGAGGAAAAATTTCGTTCTATTATTGAAAATACGCGTGATGCGATTATTGTCTGTGATCATGGCGTTATCCGTTTTGTCAATCCAGCAGCCGAAAACCTTTACAAAGCCTCCCCTAATTTTTTGATTGGTAAAAATTTTGAAGCACCAATGGATGGAGAAAATGCAGAATTTAAGTTTGTCGATTTAGAAGGTAAGCATCATGTTTGTGAACTACAACTATCTGATATTGAATGGGAAGGTAAACTATTAATCCTCGCTTCTGTACATGATATTACAGATCGTAAACGAGCAGAAATTGAATTACAAAAAAATAAAGAAGCTGCTGAAGCCGCTAATCGTTTCAAAAGCCTATTTTTAGCCGCGATGAGTCATGAAATTCGCACACCCATGAGTGGGGTAGTCGGCATGACTGAATTGTTAAGTAATACACAATTAACACGCCAACAACAGCATTATCTGAAAATGGTAAATAATTCGGGTCAAGTCTTGTTGACAGTCATTAATGATATCTTAGACTTTTCCAGAATTGAAGCGGGTAAAGGCTTTGTTCTCAATATTGTTGAATTTAATCTACGAAAATTGGTTGAAGAAGTCGTGAATTTGTTTGCCCTTTCCGCTCAAAGCAAGGGCGTAGAAATATTATGTCAATTACCCCAGAATTTACCCAAACAATTGCGGGGAGATTCTAGTCGCCTGCGGCAAATTCTTAATAATTTATTAGGTAATGCCATTAAATTTACCAGTAGTGGTGAAGTATTATTGCGTTTATTGATTGATAGTGAAACTTCAACGAAGGTTATTTTATATTTTGAAATAGTCGATACCGGTATCGGAATAGAAACAAATGTTCGTAATCATTTGTTTGAACAATACTTTCGTGCTGAAGAATCCAAAACGCAATATCAGGGAGCCGGGCTAGGTTTATTTATTTCACGTCAATTAGTCTATAAAATGGGCGGAGAAATTGACTTGAAAAGCGAAGGTGGACAAGGAAGTACTTTCTGGTTTCGACTTACCTTAGACAAGGTTTCATCTCCATCATCAGTTATTAGTTACCCGTTATCAGAGAAAGAATTGGAACTTCAAACAAGTTATTCAATGGAAGCTGAAAATCTGATAATGGATAATCAATGCTTGATAACTGAAAAATTACATGGCATTAAACTGCTTATTATTGATGACAATGCCACTAATCGGCAAATATTACTTGATAATACTAGAGCTTGGCAAATGGACGTGAAAGCAGTCGCATCACCTGAAGCTTGCCTTGTATATCTTCATGAAGCTGTAAAACAAGGTAATCCATTCCATATTGTATTAATTGATGCTGAAATACCAAAGTTGGAAGATGGTTTGAGGTTGTTAAAAAATATTAAAGCAAATCCAAACTTCAGCAACATTTTGATCATAATGATGACGACTTTACAACATCCTTTAAAATCAGACATTCTTAATCAACTGGCGGGCAATTTAAACAAACCCATATTCCAAGCTGACTTATTAGCGTGTTTATTCACCTCTATAGAAAATCAGACTGTTGAAACAAATAAAAACAGTTTGGATATAAAAGATGAGATACTCGTTCCATATTGGCAAGTTTTATTAGCTGAAGATAATTTGATTAATCAAGAAGTTGCTAGAGATACACTTATGCAGTTGCATTGTAATGTCCATATTGCTGCTAATGGTATAGAGGCTATTGAAGCAACGAAAAAACAAGATTTTGATATTATTTTTATGGATTGTAGTATGCCTGAACTAGATGGAATTGCAGCAAGTCGTAAAATTCGTGAACTTGAAAAACAGGAAGATAAACCTCGTACACCTATCATTGCTTTTACAGCCGATGTCATGCCATCAGCTCGTGAACGTTGTCAATTAGCTGGCATGGATGATTATTTAACAAAACCTCTTATTCTCAAAGAATTAGAACAAATGCTGGAAAGATGGTTGGACAATCAGGAGATTAAAAGTCCAAATAAAAGTTTAGTTGAGAACGACAATTTAGTTGAAGTTGATAAACAGATAGCCGATACAGAATCACTGATAAAAGAAGAAAAAAAGGGGCCTATAGATTTTAAAGTATTAAATGAAATGCGCCACAATATTCAGAAAAATAAAGTCAATGGGATTATAGAATTATATTTACAAGAACTGCCGGGGGGTTATTTAGAAACACTACAACAAGCAATTCATTCACGAGATGGACATGCTTTATATTTAGCTGCTCACAAATTTAAAGGGGCAAGTGCTATTTTGGGTGCTCATGGCGTTGTAAATTTATGCAAAACGTTGGAAATACTAGGACGTGAAGAAGCTATTGATAAAGCAATAGAACTGTGGCCACAGATGATCTCAGAATGTGATTCTCTCAAAGACGCTTTGAAAAAGTTAATATAAACTGTTGGTAGTGTCCTTTGAAGTTCAAAGCGAAGCTTTGCAGCATATCAGTAGGAAATGTTATTCTGTTTATGAAGAACAATTTTCAGAAATTCATATAATTCATAATTTTTTAATTGGCGAAGGTATTCTTAATATCAGACTGTTTTTTTAAATCTCCGATTGTATTCAATCCTTGTAGATAAAAGTATTAACAACACTTTGCACCATGATAATATATCCTTACAAGTTAAATAAAAATTACCGCCATCCAACCACAGTGGGTTCATATAAAATAGCCGTATATGCTCCTTCAAAACACTGGAACGCCCTCAAAAAATTGTTTTTAACAATATGCCTTCTTTTTTTATGCGTCTTCATTGGATTATGGATTAATAACAAATATTTTCCTCAAAAAATTGAGCCTACTTTACTATTGCTGCAACAATGTGAAATAGCTTTATCCTATGAAGAAATTACTAAGGCTGTGAATTGCTATAAAAAAGTGTTGATACTTGATAGCAAAAACACGATTGCCTTAGAAAATTTGAGTACTATCAATGAATTATTTCCTAAAATAAATGTAGAGTCTTCTGATCAAATAATAACGGAAAATAGCCAAAATGTAGAGTCTTCTGATCAAATAATAACGGAAAACAGCCAAATAGAGAAAAATAAGAAGATTAAAAATATTGAAAAAGAGATTGAAAACATTGAATTAACTTCAAAATCATTAGATATCTCGCACACACCAATTGCTTTACCTAGTAATGATAAAACTGAAACCCTGTTTTATGACAACTTATTAGAAAATGCACCCTTGATCAGTCCAGAACAAAAGACATACTCAGGTATACCTTATGTTATTATTAATCAAACAGATGAAAAAACGAACTCAGAACACTCTTCAGATAATTCACAGCTCTTAGCCATCATACCTCATAATAAAAATGAAATAGTCCGTGATGATAAAGTATATTTAAGCAATATAGAACCGAGAAGTTCTACAAGCACTCATCCTAAAGAAGAAACAGAACAAACAGAGAAAATTGTAAAACAATCAAGCAAAGATGCTTTAAAAAAACAGCAAAAACGGGTTTTAATTAAAAATAAAAATAGTGTTGTTACATTACAACAATGTGAAATTCACTTCAAAGCGAACCGTTTAACGACGGGAAAAAAAGGTACAGCTTTTGATTGTTATAATAAAGTCTTAGTTTCTGATCCAAACAATGTTCAAGCAAAAACAGGACTTAGAAAAATTGAAAAACGCTACCAACAATGGACTGAACTTGCTTTAAAAAAAGAAAGAGTGCAAAGTGCACACAACTACATCAAACGTTTGCGCCATATCAATCCAAATTCACCAACATTACTCCAACTACAAAAACGCTTAATGACTTTAAAGCGACAACAATCAAAACAGCGAAGAGTCACTTCTCAACCACCCCGTAAAAATACTACAGTGCGACAGGATACGGTAACTTCTCAACAGAAAAAAGTGCCTCCCAAAAAAAACCAACCATCACAATGTAGTGACATACTTCTCCAGCAATCATTAGGTATAAGACCTTTAACATTAGAGCAAAAAATTTTTAGGCAACAATTTTGCAATTAGCAATTACCAGAATTTGTTGTTTCGTTAGGTACAATTTCCCAAAATTTTGATGTTATTTCGGTTTCGGAAATGACGCAGGATTTCCTAAAACAACAAAAAAGGTATTATTGTATAGGTCACATTATCTCAAGTTAAATTTCAAAATCAAAAAGGTGATAATATGCGTTTTATAAAACAATTAAATCAATTTATTGTCTTGTTATTAAGTACCAGCCTTCTTATTTCATGTCAATTATTTCCTTCTCAAGTAGCAGTAAGGCAAAGTTATTTAGAATTTGATGAAGGTATTAGCCAACTTGCTAATAGTTTGATGATAAAATTACAAAAAAAACAAGGCTTTTTTAGTGGTTCGGAAACGGTGCTATTGAATCCATTTTTGGACATTGATAATGGGCAAGTTTTGCAAGTGAGTTTAGAAATTGAAAAGTTGATTATAGAGGAAACGCACAAACATTTTAAAAACTTGAAGATAAGCCGAATTACGCCAGAAAAGTTAGCTACAGCTCAATATATCCTTAATGGTCTTATAAAATATGAAGCACAAAAAATCAACGAACTTAATAAATATTATCAGGTTTCAATTTCAATCGTTGATTTAAAAAAGAATACTATTGCCACTGCTGGGACCGTATGGATTAGCAGTGAAGGACTGGATTATCAACCAACACCCAGCTATGAAGATAATCCCATGTATATTAAAGGCAAGTTGTTGGAACATGTCATCAAAATTACTCAAAGCCAAGTAGGTGCTAAAGTCGATGCTGATTACTACGCATTTATAAAAACCAAAGCATTACTCGTTGCTGCACAAACGGCTTATGATAACAAAAATTATGAACTTGCACACCATCTATCTAAGAAAGTGGTTGAACGAGAAAATGGTAAAATAATAGAAGCGTATGGAAATTTATACATTGCTGCTTTTAAATTAGGTTATTTAGAGGAAGCTGAAAAAAATTTTGGTCAAATGATTGCAATAGGTATTGATAAAAGCAGTCTCCCTATCAAATTTTTGTTTCAATCTAACTTGACAGAATTTTTAGAAGTACCCAAACTTAAACAACAATATGCAATATGGGTTAGGCAAATCAGTTTATATTTTAAAAATCATCCAAAAAAGTGTGTTGATATTGTTGGACACTCCAGTAAATATGGAAAATATGACTATAATAAACAGTTATCGAAGAAACGAGCAAAAAAGATTCAATTGCTCATGAGTCAAACGTTTCCTGACATTGCTCACCAATCAAAAACCATAGGCAAAGGTTCTGATGAAATCATTGTAGGTACAATACCTGATAGTACTGAAAATGCGATTGATCGTCGAGTTGAATTTAAAATCATTGATTGTGAATTTGTATTTTTTTAAACCTTTTGACAAACTCAACAACGGGAGGTATAGCATTTCCCGATTGCGTCTGGTACAAGTCCCCTCCTTAATTTAACTAATCTTTACCCACAAGTACCCTAAAATTATTTAATCGTATAATATAGTAAGGTTATATAACATTGTAACACCCATGAAATCCAAGCATGACGAGAGGACAAATTTTTGCCAGTTTCCTTTTAGAGTGATATCTCCCTATAACAAAAACCTATTGATTTCAATAAGTTTACCTACTTGTGGGTAAGGGTTAGTTAATTTAAGAAGGGGATTTAGGGGGAGGTTGTACTTTATCCAATCGGGAAACGCTATAGTTCAATCATTTTATTAACCTAACATTTCAATACTTAAGATAATTTTCGATAACCAGAGAATAAGGTAGTTACAATCATTTTATTAACCTAACATCTTAAATACTTAGGACAATTTTTGAAAATTAGCTATGTTGAGTTTAGTGACATACAATATTTTTATCCTGATTATAACGAATTTTGGGGACACCTACCTTTTTACCCCCCTAACCCCCCGTACACAGGGGAAAGTCCCAAAATAGAAAAATTAAAGCAAAGTATCGAATGATGTTTGGTTCCACCCGTGTACGGGGGGGTGTCCCCAAAATCTGTTACAATCAGTTTTTATCGTATTCAAAAATACTCGAAAAAATAAAAAGACTCTAAAATAAATAAATTAGTAAACAGTTATTACGAGTTATTATCCTTTAATACCAGCTACCTTTAGTATGGATAGAGCCTTTTTCTCTGATAATTTGAAATTTGTTTTCTTCAAATAGTCTAACTAGTTCGCTAAACTTCATATTTACCTCAGTATTTCAGATTTAAGGTAAAATCAATAATTGGCATTTCATGTGAAAAATTCAAGTACTTTTAAATCATCCCGTTGAAAATTTAGCATTTTATACAATCTGCACAAGAAGCTTTGCTTCAAGAATACAAAAAATGGCTGCTAAAAATTCGTCAGACATAAATTAAATGGTCTTATCGAAGCAAAGCTTCTTGTACAGTGCGTTCCCAAATAAAATTTGGGAACGATAAAAATTCCAAACACTTATGATCTGGTTTAATCCTGATAACGCGCTTACAACTGTGAATATACTCATTAAAGCGATAACAGAGCAGGTTGCCGAATTGTATTTGTTGGGTGATTTAAAGGCTTTGTTAAAGTCTCTTATAGATGCTCAAAACAAGGGAGCTTTGTTTAGATTGAATATTGTTATTTAGAAGTTCCAAAGCTAAAGCTTTGGACTCCAATAGAAATTCGTTGTGTGTTTTTTAAATTCGCTGTGCTTTTTTTTTAGGAGAAATTATGCAAGTGTTAATTATACGCCATGCGCCTGCTGAAGATCGCGAAGAATTTGCGGGCAGTGGACAATCTGATGATTTACGCCCTTTAACTCAAAGGGGTAAAGAGAAAATGCGTCAAAATGTGGCAGGATTATTAACCATTGTGCCACAAATAGATAGAATTGTTGAAAGTCCATTAATTCGCGCTCAACAAACAGGTGGTTTAGTGGCATCAACCTATTCTAATGTGATCCGCCAAACATTACCCGCTTTAGCTCCGAATGGTTCAGAGTCAGAGGTGTTAACTTATTTACAAAAATACGCGGACACAACAACCACAATCGCTTTAGTCGGACATGAACCCAACTTGGGAGAATTAGCAACTTGGCTACTGAGCGGGCAAGCTGATAATTGGATACCTTTAAAAAAAGGGTCAGCATGTTTGTTAGAATTTCCTGGTGAGGTTAAAGCGGGTAAAGCAGAGTTGTTGTGGATGCTTCGTCCTAAACAATTGCGCCAATTAGCAGGTTAGTTTTTTATCTCTAATAAAATATAGGAAATAAATATGTTGTCTCGTTTTTTCGTTTATTTATTCACATTAATTTGGATGGCAACATTGCTGACAGGTTGTCTTGGCGGAGGAGGTAGCGATGCTAATAATTCAGAAAGTAACGTCATTACTGAAATTACTGATGGAAGAGTTTCTAGCGTCAAAATTATTGTCAGTGATAACTTTCAATTCGCTGATGGCAATTCAAAAATTACCCTGACTATTATCGCTCGTGACACAAATAATATTCCTCTTTCAAACGCAGAGGTTAATTTTTTCAGTCTTTCTGATACTGCTTTTTTTGAGGCGTTGAGTGGTATAACTGAAGAAAATGGTCGTTTTACGACAACTGTCACCAACAGCCTGGCTGAAACGATTGAAATTAAAGCAGCGGCTGGTGGAGTAGCGGCAACACCTGTGACAATTACTTTTATAGACAGTAGCATTGATCCAAGAGTTTCTAAAGTGAATTTGGTTGTCACAGATAGTCCGCAGTTTGCTAATGGACGAGATAAAATCAAGCTGACTGTAGTCGCTCGTGATGCAGCCAATGCGCCAATTTCAGGTGTAAAAGTCAATTTAGTGAGTGAATCTGATTTTGCTTTTTTGGAGGCGTTAAGCGGTACAACTGAAGAAAATGGTCGTTTTACAACAACTGTTACTAATACGGAAGCCGAAACTTTTCAAATAACACCGATTGTAGGAGGCGTAGCAGGTGAACCAAAATCTGTTACTTTTACTTTACTGGTTGAAGAAGTGCTTTTAAGTGTGCCGCATCAGGTTTTACAAGTCAATGATGTTAGCACCATTACAGTTACAGCTCTCAAACAAAAATATAACCTAGAAGAAGTTGATAAGCTTAATCAAGTGAATTATTGGATAATTATAGATAGATTATTACTGGAAGAATTATTTCTTCAAAATGTTTTATTATCTAATGCTTCTGTCAAAATAATGACTTCTGGAAATGCAAAATTGCGTAAAGTTTTTTCTAATAGTAAAGATTGTTTTGTGACTAATAGTCAGGAATCTGTGAGTGATGAAACTTTAACTCAAAGTTTACAACTTTCTACAAATGAATTTGGACAAGCTTGTTTTACTGTGACAAATAACAATGCAGAAACAGTCACAGTAACTATTACCAGTGGTTCTATTACGCGAACAGTACAACTTTTTTTTGGGGCAACTTTAGATTTATTGCCTAAATCAACCAATGCGATTGAAACAGCAACTTTAACGGCTTTATTAAAAGATGGTTATAATGCACCCATTGTTGATCAAGAGGTGACTTTTCAATTTATAGACAAGAACCATGAAACCTTAACGCCCAATAAAGCAATGACACAAGTTGATGGTACTGCTGAAATTACCGTTAAAGATGTGGAAAATAATGGGGGAGAAGCAACCATTCAAGCTAAAAGCGGTACATTGTCTTCTAATAGGGCTATTGTAAAGTTTTTAACGACATTTAGAGAAGAAAATCGATTTTTAGAGGTAAAAACAACTGACACCGTTTTAAGTATTCTTGAAAAAGCAACTATCATTGCTCGTATTGTTGATAAAAATGGTTTACCGATTTCTGGACAACAAGTTAAATTTTCAGTGATGACGACTGACGAGGAAATGAGTGATGCCCAAATTTCATCTAATAGTGGTATGAGTGATGAAAATGGTAAAGTTGAAACTATGGTGTCAAATACAATAGCTGAGAATGTAATAGTTACAGTACAAGCTGACACCGCAAAACAGGAAATTCCTTTATATTTTGGGGCAAATATTCGCTTAACACCTATAGAAACTGAGGGCATAGCCGATGGTGTTACGCCTGTAACATTAACAGCCATTGTTAGCGATGCTCAAGGAGTAGGAATTGCTGGAGTCCCCGTGGATGTTCGAGTTACGAGCGGACAAGCTTTATTAGATAATTTTCGTCCTATTACAGATGAATTAGGACAAACCACGATAAAAATAACCAGCAAGACTTTGGACAATGCTGTGATTGAAGCACAAGCTGGGAATTTGCAAAAGGCTTCAGCCACACTTACATTTAGCCCTAGCGAACCTGATACTCTCATACTCAACCCTATCACAGTTCTTTTATCATTCAATAGCCAAGATGTACCCATTAAAGCTACTGTCAAAGATACTCAAGATAACCCAGTCAAAGATGGCACACCTGTCAATTTTACAACAACCATTGGCATTATCACCAAGTCGGAACTTACCACTAATGGTATTGCAGAAGCATATTTTAACCCAAATATGCAAGCAGGTTCAGCAACTATCACAGCAACGAGTGGTCAACTCGCTGATAGTATTACTATTAAAATACAACCGGGGGATGCTGGCACCATTGAAATCAGTAAAATAGAACCCGCTATTATAGGGATTACTGGTAGCGGTGTTGTTCAAAGCGCAACAATTGATTTTTTGATCAAAGATAAATTGGGCAATCCGGTTTCTGATGATACGCCTGTCGATTTTTCTCTCGGCAAAACAACTTTGGGCGGTGGAGAAACGATTATGACTCAAAGCGAAAGTGGAAAAACGGCGAACGGAAAGACAAAAAATGGCTTGGTAAGTGTCATATTAAATAGTGGCAGAGTAGCGGGTACAATAGATGTCATTGCCACGGTAAAAAAAACGATTAACACCAAAGAAACGATTAGCACTGTTGCGCGAGTCACCATTGTTGGAGGACTTCCAGACGCGGATCATTTATCCTTAGCCGCAGAATTTCTTAATATTGCTGGTGGCGTTACTTTTGGATTAGAAGATGAGATCACTGCTTATGTTGGAGATCGTTTTGGGAATATTGTGCCAGATAACACGGCTGTCAGTTTTATCACAGAAGGTGGCATGATAGGGACAAGTATCGGCGGTGGTGCATTTACGACCACTACGAAATTAGGACAAGCCACCGCTATTTTACAATCAGCCAGTCCAACTACTCCTTTTTTAGGTGGTGTACCTACTTCTCGATTTTCTGGTTATGAATGTAGTGGAGAATACACTTTACATACTTCAGAACCTATTCTGTTATGTAGTAATCCAGGACTCGTTACAATCGTTGCTTTTACTACAGGCAGTGAAAGTTTTGCCGATCTCAATGGTAATGGACTCTATGATTTTGGAGAACCCTTTGACGATTTGAGCGAACCATATATCGATGGTAATGATAATGGTATTTTTGAGGGAGAAGAATTATATATTGATGTTAATGGCAACGGGCGATTTGATAAAGGCAATAATCAATTCGATGGCCCTGGTGGTAGATTTCAAAACACGACGATATGGTCCAGTATGCAAATATTGTTTTCTAGTCACACACGTTCCAAGTATGAGGAAGATGGACTGAAAGTTACTCCTCTCTCATTTTCAATTTCCGATGATGGCAGTGAAATATTTACCGTTGAAAATATAAGCGACATTTATGGCAATGCCCTTGCTGGAGGAACACGACTTGAAGTAACAACTAATAATGGTGTATTGGGTGGAACAACGGATTTGACATTAAGAGATAGCAATGGTTTAGGTATGCAACCTATTCAATTTACCTTATCAAGCAATCCCTGTAACATTGACACTGATGACGAAGGAAAACAAATTATAGAATGCCCACTGCCTTCTTCTGCAACTATCACGGTTAGAGTTATCTCACCTTTTCAAGACAAGGATTCTGGTGGGAATGGAAATGAAGAATTAATTGTGAGTGGAACTATCAACGTAAAGTAAGTGAAAAGTGAAACTTTAGTAAGGGTTCGTACAAAGCTTTTTTTATAGTTGTCCAGAAAAGTTCTGTGCCAAACCTGCCAGGTTTTCAAAACCTGGTAGTTTTTTTCCAAAAGACAAAAAAAAGGCGGACATCCGCGTCCGCCGTTATAAAGGTAGGTTTAATTGAAGAATTATTGCTAGGAGAAATAAGGCGGGCATCCTTCTCCCGCCAGAGGAACTAAAAAAATATTGATTACAATTATTAAATTTAGTAACGCATTACTTACTAACCTACTTTAATGTTTTACCTATTTAACTTCTACTTCTTGCCGGACTCCATCAGCGCAAACACTATAACCATCCTCAGTCTCTTGATATTCAAGAGTTATGCAAGTATCACTTGCTGTCATAGGATTAGGTTCAACTGTCACGGAACCGCATGTCACTGTGTTATCTTCGAGAGCCAAAACGAAAGGATCGCAAACATTTGCTTCTGCAATTGCTTTCACAATCTCAGGTGCTAAAGTTGCTGCCATATCAGAACATTGCATACTTCCTTCACCATCTTCATATTCAAACGCAAGTCCGATGCTTCCATCATCATTTGTATACCAACCAGCAGCTTGATTGCAATTACTAGGTTCGTAAGCTTTGAAGCTTATTCCAAAACCTCCTGCAAAATCAGCCAATACATCACCTGTTGTGTCTACTGAAACTGTAGAAATGGTATCACCTACTGTTGTTTCCAAAGCACTTAGGAATGCATTACTCAAAGAATCAAAATCGCCATCTCTGTTGCCTGCTTTGGTCTTGACTTTGATTTTCCCTTTCTTCTTGAATTTGTGTACCGCTTTTTTCTTCACGAAACCGAAGTGTGACCTTGTGCTGAACATATTCGCAGAAAAAAGCTTCTGAGTGACTTTCGTGACTCCCGCAACAATGGTCGTTTTGACTATCACTGAAGTGGTCGTAACACTAAAGATATTTGTCTGGTGAGTACCGATTGTCACATCACGGCCTTCGCTTACGGCTACATCACCTTCTTCAATTACTGGTGGTGGACCATCTTTTCCTGGAGGCGGTGGTGGCATATCCCCAGGTGTAGTCGGTGTACCCGTGTCGTCTACTGGTGGTGGAGGTGGTGGAGGAGGTCCAACAGGCCCTTCTCCTTCAGGCTTTTCCGGCCCCTTGTTGTCGTCAATATGCACCTTGGTAAGGAAAAGCTTACCGATATTAACGGTGCCAGATGCTCCCGTATCATCAAACAAAGTCACGAAGAAATTTTTGTGCTTTTCTTTCTCTGGGTTTGGCTGAATCTCAATCTCAATGGACTTTTTCTCTCCATCATTATGTCCCCAATTGAGTGTACCCTCCTTCTTCTCGTAATCCGCACCATGCTTGGCATCTCCATTGATGGTACCATACTTGACACTTATTGCCCCTTGGGAACCATCAGTGCGACTAACCCATAGCTGTACATGCCCCGCCATTTCTGGCACTTTGTAGTCTGGTTTAGTGAATTGCACTTTGCCTGAATTATCATCGGCTTGAGCATAAGGCACAAAGCCTACAGTCAGAGCCAACATCATTGAGGCTGTGCCGTGCAGAACCTTTTTCCGCCAATTTGGCGGAGACAGATATTCCTGTCGATATTGAGATTTGTTTAACATCTCGTGTTTCTCCTTGTTGTTAAGTTGTAGCCTTTATTAAGGAATAAAAAAAAATAATTTCCCTCAACACACTCTCGGTATCTACATATCCCACTCCTCTCAAAAGGGGGGAGCCTTTAAATTTTTTTTTAAAATTTCCTCTTGTTTGAGAAAAAATTTAGGGATATTTTTTGAAATCATAACCGAATTAAATAAGTATAGGCTATCCATTTTTTTTACGGTACTAAATACAAAAACTGATTTTCAAAGTCACAAAATACCATAAAATTTCATATCCTACCACTTATCTCCCTATTGTATAGGGATTTTTAAAGAAGTGTGTATATTAAGGAAATTATTTTCTACCAATCCTAAAAAACTACAATAGTAGTTGCATACTATAGTTAATCATAGCAGGTAAGCTGCCAAAAGCAAGATGATATTCTTCTAATCGTAATTTTTTTAATCATTTATTTTTTAAATATTTCAATAATGATTAAAATAAATAACTGTTTTTATTCACTTTTAGTAAACTTCAATGCATTATGACATTTAGGTGAAATTTTTTTAGGTAGTCTGTCAACTAGTCCGCAAAAAGGAAAATAATATAGTCTAGAATTTACGCATTGACAAATTTAATATTTTATGCTCCCACTGACAAAATAAGACTATCCTAAATTTGTGATGAATGGTTTTTGTGCCATTTTCATAAATTTTATCGTCAGAAAAATATTTACAACGTCGTTGTACTTCAAGTGAGGACACATTTTTTTGATTTGTTAATGCATAATTCCTAATAATCTAAAAGTATTGGTAACTGTTAACATCTATAGTATTGGACTTGGAACTTAAGTCAACAAAAATCAATACAAATCAGGGTTTATAACTCAATACATTTTTATAAATATAAAAGTAAACAAGGCAAAGCTCAAATATTATGGTTAGGCGATTGCGTTAATTTAAAATACCTGTTTCTAACAAGCCATACCTGACAGGTTTCCAAAACCTGTCAGGTATTTTCGGGTATTTTATTTTGCCGCAACTGCCTTAGCCTCCCACATTAAAAAACTGATGTTATGCAGACAGATTCTGAGGCGCGGTTCGCCTTCTACACCCAATATCACTCTTTAGTGTCTACCCTTTTGAAGTTCTCTGCATAACATTTAGTTGAAAAAGATGGATTTGAGTCCTCTATTTGTTGTTAACAATGCGAATTAAGGGTTGAGTAAGTCATTGAAAAATAGCGTGATTAAAATTGATGATTTGATATATCTTTCTCAGTTAATTTTCTAACATGCTGT
>JAUCGK010000420.1:6314-16929 GCA_030378085.1 Candidatus Parabeggiatoa sp. HSG14 | reverse complement strand
AAAAATAAAAGATTAAAAATAGATACATAAAAAATTGTTTTGATTTGCATTTTGATTGTCATAAAAAATGAAAAATAACATTTGAGAAGTAAAACGGACTCTTTATACTTTTTTAAAAAATTGACATAACATTATTATTTTAATAATCAATAAGTTAATTTTACGTCACTCAAATTATGGCTTAATGTATTTAAATTTCTCATCGCTCCAATTATTTTTTTAAATAAAGTAATTTACTGATTTAACAATAAAAAATAATTATTAAGCAATATTTATGCCTAAAATTACTTACCAGAATCCAATTACATTTGCTTAAATTGAGTGTCCATAGAAAACAGACGCAGTGTCTGAATAAGCGTTATTATAACTTAATGTTTGTAATCCGTTCATATTTTTTATCTCCTGACATTAATGACAATGATTTGCCTTTGTTTCCACACATTTTTGTCACAGATAAAATCATACCTCGCCATAGTGCAAGCCTTCTTTTACCCACCGTTGTATTAATGATTGACATTGTTCAGGGTAATCTTTGAATAATAGTTTGCCTGCTTCTACAATATCAGTTAATAAAGCTTTATCCCGTTGTAAGTCGGCAACGCGCAAATTAAGCGTTCCTTTTTGACGTGTACCTAAAACTTCTCCAGGGCCTCTAATGTCTAAATCTCGTTGAGCAATAACAAAGCCGTCATCATTTTCGCGGATGGTGGTGAGGCGAGATTTAGCTATTTCAGATAAGGGTGGTTGATATAGCAATACACAATAACTTTGTAACGCGCCTCTGCCTACCCGTCCACGTAATTGATGCAGTTGAGCTAAGCCAAGTCGTTCTGGATTTTCAATGATCATTAAACTGGCATTAGGCACATCAACACCGACTTCAATCACTGTGGTTGCTACTAATAAGTGGAGTTCTTTTGCTTTAAATTGTTCCATCACTTCTTCTTTTTCTTTAGATTTTATGCGTCCATGTATTAATCCAATGTTTAAATGAGGCAATGCTTTTTTAAGTTGTTCAGTGGTATCGGAGGCTGCTTGAAATTGCAATGTTTCGGATTCTTCTATTAATGTACAGACCCAATAGGCTTGACGACCTTCATTTTGACAGACATGTTGAATTCGAGCAATAACTTCATCACGACGCGTATTGGGAATAATGGCAGTACTGACGGGAGTGCGTCCTGGCGGTAATTCATCAATCACAGATGTTTCTAAATCAGCATAAGCCGTCATCGCCAAAGTACGGGGGATAGGAGTAGCAGTCATAATGAGTTGATGAGGGTAACTCCCCTCTTGACTACCCTTGTTACGCAATGCTAAACGTTGATGTACCCCAAAGCGATGTTGTTCATCAACAATGACTAAACCCAATTTGGCAAATTCAACGTCTTTTTGGAACAGTGCATGAGTACCTATAATTAATGCGGCTTCTCCTGATGTGATTTTTTCTAAGGTTTGCTCACGTTTTTTCTTGGTTAAGCTCCCAGTAATCCAGGTCAATTTAATCTCTAATGGCTCTAACCATTGGGTAAATGTGCGCTTGTGCTGTTCAGAAAGTAATTCAGTGGGTGTCATAACCGCAACTTGATAGCCGGATTCAATCGCTTGTAAGGCACTTAGGGCAGCCACAACAGTTTTTCCAGAGCCAACATCCCCTTGTAACAATCGTTGCATCGGGTGAGTAGAACGTAAATCAGTTGCAATTTCAGTATACACTTGTTGTTGAGCATTGGTTAGCTTGAATGGTAATTGTGCTAATAAAGTTTGGATCAATTGTCCAGCATTATCTAAGCTAGGTGCATTTCGGGTACGAGAACGGATTTTTAAAGCATATAAACTTAAGTGATGAGCCAATAATTCTTCAAAAGCCAGCCGCCGTTGTGCAGGGTGTTTACCTTCGCGCAATATTTTGAGAGAAAGATTGGGTTGTGGGCGGTGTAAAATATTTAATGCATCTAATAAAGGTAATAAATTAAACTTATCTCGTATTGATGCGGGAATATATTCAACAATTTCTTGTTTTTCAAATATTTGATCAATAATAGAATGAAAAATAGATTGGTTTAATTGGCTACTACTAGGATATATTGGTGTTAAATGCTCTTCAAGCAAAGTGGCTGAATTAATATCATTAGTACATTCATATTGAGGATGCACCAACTCTAAACACTGATAACCTTGACTCACTTTACCAAAGCAACGTAAGCGCGTTCCCTGTTTTAATTGTTGTCGTTGTGCCGGGTAAAAATGAAAAAATCGCAACATGACAGTGCCAGTACCATCAGAAAACGTACAAAGAAAAGAACGTCGCTTGCCCATTTTTACTTCAGCGGCTTGGATAGTGCCTTCAATCAGTGTATTGTCTCCGACTTTTAAATCGGCAATTGATTTCACTTGAGTATGATCTTCATAGCGCAAAGGCAAATGAAACAGCATGTCTTCCACGGTATGTATATCAAGCTTTGCTAATTGTTCGGCAATTCGTGTGCCAATACCGTGTAGTGTAGTTATAGGTGTCATGGTTATTTTAAGTGTTTAGGGGATAGCGAAAAAGAGGAAAGGGATAAAAAACGATTTAAAAATTGGAGTCCAAACTTTAGTTTGGTAGTGCCAAAATAAAATCGAAGCCAAAGTTTTTGCGTGCAAAAACTTTTGCTTTGATTGGACTCCTCACCTAAACTCAGGTTTAGACTCCTCGCCTATTGAGGTAATACTAAAATAGCATCCATTTCCACCATGGCTTCTTTTGGTAATGCCGCCACACCAACTACTGCTCGTGCTGGATAAGGCAGATGAAAATATTCAGCCATGATTTCGTTGATATCAGCAAAATGTTCCAAATTTGTTAAAAAAATATTTAGTTTAACAATATTTGCCAAATCACCGCCGGCTGTTTGAGCGACTGCTTGAATATTATCAAAGACTTGACGTATTTGAGCGGCCATATCACCTTCGTTCAAAGTCATGGTGTCAGGCACTAAAGGAATTTGCCCAGACAAATAAACTGTATTACCGGTTTTAATTGCTTGTGAATATGTGCCTATTGCTTTTGGGGCTTTTGAGGTATTAATAACTTCGTAGGGCATACATTTCTCCATTGTTTCAATTATCAATCAAGATATTATATCAAATGAGTATAGTTCTATTGAATATAGTTTTATGGTTTATTTATACTTAACCTGAGTTCGATATAAAAATTAGGTGGCAACTTGGGTTATCTATAAACATTAAGAACAAGAAAAACGTTGACGACTTTTTGAAAGAGACTCATAATTAGACAAGCTATGTCGTAGAATACTCCATACAACTCGACTATCAAGTTTTTAAAAGATTGATGATTATTAAGCGAGAGACGCAAGCATTGCGTCTCTACCAAATTCCATCAATATGTAGAGACGCGATGCTCGCGTCTCCAATGTTCGCGTCTCACTCTTGGATTTCACTGTTACAATAAAAACTTGATAGTCGAGTACAAGACAATAAAATGTTCAAGTTTTGATACTATTGCTTTTGCAGGAAAAACACTGTTGTGATGTAAGCATCAAAGCAGCTTGAAAAAAGACTATTATAATATATTTAATAAATTTAAAATTGAAAGTAAATTTAAAATTTCCTTTATTTTCAATTAATTATATTCATCGTCTCATTGTGTGAGTTAGTCAATTTTTTTGGTGAAGATATTGTTGTAACTCATAATTTTTATTTTTTATTATTTTATTTTTTTTGCTATATCTATTCCTGAAATAAACATGATGCTCAATTATAATTTATAACTAATTGATTTTTTAAATATAAATTAAATTTACCCTATATTTATCAAAGATTAGGGAGTTGCAGAAAAATAATGTACCAAAAAATCTCAAACCACCCCCTTTGTTTTCGATGTAAACAACAGGTATTTTATTTTCCAGCAACTACCTGAAATCAATCAATTAAAAAATTTGAGCATTGCGTAAAATAATGTTTCAAACTTTTAAAGTATTCAATAATTCTGAAATTTAAGTAATCAAGTGATACTGTATATCTAAGTAACTGATGTTACGCACTGCACTTCCAAAAATGAATACCTTCGTGCAAAATTTATTTTGCGAGGGGTTGCATTCTAGTTTGCAAAATGAGTTTTGCACTCCAGTTTAGAAGCTATCTGCATAACTTCAATAAGTATACATAAAATTTTTTAACATTTTTGAAAAAACGAAAAATCCGCTTAAGAATATTAAAAAACGTTTGTTGACCTACTAAATATCACCATTTTATGTAGGATTACTCATTTTTAAACATAAATTTAATAGAGATAAAGAGAAAAAAAATGGCACGTCTTACAGTAGAAGATTGTTTAAATCACGTTGATAATCGCTTTAATCTCGTTTTAATCTCAAGTAAACGCGCACGTCAGATCGCAATGGGTGCTGCCCCTTTAGTGCCTCCTGAAAATGATAAACCAACTGTTATTGCATTGCGAGAAATTGCAGAAGGTAAAATCACACAAGCTAATTTTGAGAAATTTTCTAGCCACCTCTCTTCAGGCTAAATCCTGTTATGCCCATTTCATTAGACCTTCCTCCGCGATTATTGGTGAGTGATTTATGTCATTCGCTTGAAACCTATCTTGAAACCGAACAGGTTAAAGAAGTTTATCGTGCCTATTTGTTTAGTGCAGAAGCCCATGAGGGCCAAAAACGGAAATCAGGCGAACCTTATATTTTTCACCCTTTAGCTGCGACTTATATTTTAAGTCAAATGCACCTGGATACTCAAACATTGTGTGCCGCTTTGTTACATGATGTGATTGAAGATACCGATATCACCAAAGAAAAATTGGGCAGTGAGTTTGGCGAGCAGGTGGCGGAGTTAGTTGATGGTGTTAGCAAATTATCTTCAATACAGTTTAAAACTCGCGAACAAGCACAGGCTGAAAGCTTTCGTAAAATGATATTGGCTATGAATCGCGATATTCGTGTGATTATCGTTAAACTGGCTGATCGTTTACACAATATGCGGACTTTAAATGCGATGACTCCAGAATCGCAGCGACGCATTGCCCGTGAAACTATGGAAATTTATGCACCCATTGCCCACCGCTTAGGCATGAATACCATGCGTATTGCTTTGGAAGAATTCAGTTTTGAAGCACTCTATCCTTGGCGATACAAAGTATTGGCGCATTGGACGCAGAAAGTATATAGCAAACGTGCTGACATTTTTGATAAAATTCAAAACACGATTGAACGTTGTCTTACTAAACGTGGTATCCAAGCTAAAATACAACGGCGAAAAAGACATTATTACGGTATTTATTATAAAATGCGCGAAAAAAAGGAATCATCATCTCTTGATAAGAGAAAAACTTTTTTTCAGATTACAAATGTATGTGCATTACGGCTTATTGTTGATACCGAAGATAGTTGTTATCGTTCGTTGGGGGTGGTGCATCGTCTCTATAAACCGATGTGTGAACATTTTAAGGATTATATTGCTATCCCTAAAATTAATGGTTACCAATCTTTACATACGATATTATTTAGTCCCCACGGATTCTTAATTGAAGTTCAAATCCGTACCACTGAGATGCATGAACTGTCAGAAACCGGTATTACTGCTTATGGTTTAATAAATAGCCTTGATGATAAAAATAATCAAGATGAACCTTGCTATCGTCCCCCTTGTCAACGTGCGAGTGAATGGTTACGAGAATTGCTGGACATGCAAAAAAGCACTGGCGATTCTCTGGAATTTTTAGAACATGTGAAAACTGATTTATTCCCTGAAGAAGTATACGTGTTTACGCCTAAGGGAAAAATCATGCAATTGCCTAAAGGGGCAACGGCTGTTGATTTTGCTTACGCAATACATAGCGATATAGGCAATAAATGCATTGCATCAAAAATTGACAATCAATATGCTTCTCTTGCGACTCCCCTCGTGAGTGGACAAACAATTGAAGTTTTAACCGCAAAGTGGGCACGCCCTAAACCTAATTGGTTAAATTTTGCCATTAGTGCCCGCGCCCGTAGCCATATTCGGAATTTTTTGAAAAAACTTCAATATGAAGAGGCTGTGCGTTTGGGTAAGGAGATGTTAGATAAAGAACTCACAACTTATTCCTTATCAGCAAATAAATTGACAGAAAAACAACAGGCACATTTATTGGCTACATTTAAAGTCAATAATTTAGATATGCTATTGGCTGATATTGGTCTTGGCAATCAAATAGCCTTAATTGTTGCACGCCAATTCGATCCCACTTCAGATTCATTGATTAAGTCATCCATCATAAATGGTAAACCTAAGCCTTTAATTATAAAAGGAACTGAAGGTATTTTAATCAATTTTTCCCGTTGTTGTCGTCCCATTCCAGGTGATGAGATTATCGGTTTTGTCAGTGCTGGTAGAGGGATTATCATTCATTCTACTGCCTGTAAACATGTTTTTGGTTTCCAACCTGATAAGTTAATAGTGGTGGAATGGGAATCAGGCATTGAAGGTGAGTTTTTTGTCGATATTTGTGTTGATGTTCAAGATAAACGTGGCGTTTTAGCCAATGTTGCGGCTGGAATTACTAATATGGGTAGTGACATTGACTATGTTTCTAATGAAAACAAGGAAGGGAGGCATAGCACACTGAGATTTTGTATTTCAGTACGAAATCGTGTTCACTTAGCAGCTATTATGCGACATTTACGGCGATTAGAAAATGTGACTCGGATTCAACGTAATAGGAACTAGAAAAGGAGCTGATTCATGTGTTTAGGCATACCGATGCAGATTAAAGAAATCAACGGATACAATGCGCGTTGTGAAGCTAAAGGTGTTGAGCGAGAAGTCAGTTTATTTATGATGCAACATGAATCTTTAGAAATTGGAGATTATGTATTAGTCCATGTCGGTTATGCGATTCAGAAAATCATGCCTCAAGATTATCATTCGACATGGGAACTTTATGATGAAGTATTAGAAGGGGAAAAGAGTGAGAGGGTATAGATGGGAGATGAAGTATCTATAACCATTTAGGAAAAACTCCCTATTTCGTTGTAACTCAATATTTCGTCCTCAGAACGAAAATTGAAACCAAAAGTTTGTGGTTCAATCTGGTATTTGGAAACCACTTAATTTTTGTCATAAAAAAAGGCTGAAGTCAACAATGATTACTGACGACAGATAATTTTTGGCTTGGGTTTTCTTGGAATGGTGGGTTATAGCGAAGCTGCTACCCACCCTACACGTAACCCATGGCTTACTTTGCTTATACACCATATCCGAGTTATTTTTTTCTAACAATATAGGTAAATTCTTTATTTTCATCAAATAAATAGTCAAATCCACTGGTTAAAATAATTTCTATTTTGTTGTCAATTAACAAATATCTATCATGATAATCTGTATAAGTATTTTCTCTATCTGGTTTAATTATCCACTCGTTATATTCTCTTTTTAAAAGTGTTGTCTGGTTTTGAGATAATTGTCCACCTTTATAAATTATATTTAATTTCTTTCGAGGAAGAATTTTAGCTATTTCTCGAATAACTTTATCATTCATGTGTTTATCATATATGAAAATAAATCTAGCATCTTTGCATAAGGCTTTTATATGTTTAATAGTCTTACCACGGCTTTCTTTTTTACCATAAGTAGCTGTAAAATTTCTTTCTATTCTATCAGAATGAATATTGATATAAGGATAATCCTCTTTTTCAGTGTTTAAGATGAATTTGTATGTAGTTTCTTCGCAAAGTTCTTCCAGCGTTTGCTTTATATAACCTTCATTTGCCAATTGTTGTTTTAAAGCATCATCTTCTACTCCAATTCTTTCTAATTGTTTGCAATTTGTTAAATGTCCTGAAATATAGTATTTAAAAAGCTTTGTTATGGTATCTTGTTCAATAGATTTGGACTCTTTAAAATCATAATATGCTTTTAATAATTCATCGCTTAGAACAATTGTATATTCCATGTTTTATCCAATTTCCAAAAGTTCTTTTAAAGTTGAATTGAAAAAACCAGTAGGAAAATTACCACGAGCTTCTTTATTTTCTCTAATTAAATGCCCTGTTTCTTTAATTTCTATTTTTTCAAAGGGTTTTCTTGAATCCTCTTTATAGTAAATGACTACATCATCATTTTTAATATGATGTTTATATACTTCATATCTAATCTGGTTAATCACATGTTCACAATGGGTTTCCACAACAACTTGTACACCATGACTTGCCACAAAAGCACAAAATTCCCCAAGTTTGGCTTGTGCTTTAGGATGTAAATGAATTTCTGGATTTTCGATAAGCAGAATATTACCTTGTTTGGCTAATAAACAAACAATCAATACTTTAACAACATAACTGGTTCCAGCACCTAAACTATCTGGCGACATTGCGGTTGCAAGCTTGTTGAACTTATAACTCACTTTTACATGGCTAGAAGTGACTCTTTCTGTATTTAGTTCTACTTCTACATCTAAAATATAACTTAACCAGTAATCAATATTGCTCTGTAATGTGTCTGAAACTTCACTTTTAATTAAGGATTTTTCAATCGCTTTATTTTTATTTTGTTCATAATAGCTAAAAATAAATTCCCCATGTTTGCCAATTTTGTTTTCACTGCTATATAAAGCGAGTTCCTCAGGCCCTAATCTGTTGGCATCAATATGAAAGATATCTTGTTCATTGGTAAAATTTGGCAAATGGCCTTGTTGATTTATTTCATCAATGTTTTTAGTTAAACACGCATCATCTACAGTAATCGAAAATTCTTTGGCATTCAAATACATATTGCTATTTATAGCAAAACTAATGATATTTTCTGACAAGAATTTCTGCTGACCAAAATAATGAGACATTAATAAAATACTCTGAATGACAGATGATTTACCTGCAGAATTCAAACCGGTTAAAATAGTTAAATTCTCAAAGGTAAAATCTTCATCGTCAATACATTTGAACTGCTTAATTTTTAAGTTATTTATCATGATAACAATTTATCTCTCAATTCTTCCACTTTATTAAAACGGTATGCAACATTAGTCGAACTATTCATATTGTTTAGGAAAGTTCCGTCTGCATCAAATTCCAGTTTTAGAGACTCAACTTCATCTTGAACCAAATCTTTATCAATTTCTCCAAGTTTTACATGACTAAAGAAATATGCCATAACTTCAAATAACGCCATGCTAATTCGTCTAATAGACTTACCTTTTTCAGCAAATCGGAATCCATTTTTACCAAGAATTTCATAACTATTTTTCATTGCAGTTATAAATAGGTTTTCTAATTGTGCAATCCTATCATCGCTTAATGCATTGATAAATTTCATAGTTTTAGCTAGAAAATCATCAATATCACTTTTATACTCAATATCATCTAGCCAATTTTTGTATAACATATAAAAAGATAAAAACCGTAAAACGACATATTTATCTTTCATTCTTTTGCTGTTTATACCATTACCAGTAGCCTGTTTAAAACATTCTAATTTGACTAATCTGTTTAATAATTCCGTTGCTTTACCTTGATATAAAGCGTTTCGCATTTCTTGGTTATGTAACCTTGTACCACCACGATTAACTCTATCAAAAATATCGAACTTTACTCTTTCCTGTGTAGGTGGTTGAATAACATAAATTAACAATTGATATCTTTCAACTGTACTCTGCAAAACCGGCTCTAAATCTTTAAAACATTTACGATTTTGTTCTGGCAGAATTTTTAAATTTCTGAGAGCAAATTTATCATTAATAAAATCAAACATAGTAGTTAATCTTTGACGACCATCTACGACTTGTCTTTTACCTTCTTTATCTTCAAAAAAATACATCATTGGAATAGGAATACCCATTAAAATCGATTCAATTAACTCATTTTTTTGTTGAGATTTCCATACATTTTTTCTTTGAAAATTAGCTTCTATAATAATGGTTGCGTATTTCTCATGTTCTCTTTTTAATTCATAAACACTAAATTGTTCTTTAGAGATTTTAACGGTAGCATTTGGATAAATACCACCAGAATTATCTTCGCCTTCCAATTTGTCTTGTTCTTCAATCATAATTTAATTTATCAATGTTGATATTAAAATATTACTTTCAATTTATAGCTCGTATAGGCGGTATTGTTGATAAGAATAGGAAATAGGGTGTCCCACACGCATCTTAAACTCTCAAAACATACTACTGATGTTATTAAAACTTGTCAATGATGGTGTTATCCAAAGCTTACTTCCCAAAATTTTGGTTCCTGCCAGACTGTTGGTTTGGAGTCCAAAATTTATTTTGGATGATTTACCCAAATGTTGAGTCAAACTCGACAGGTTTTTAAAACCTGTCAGATTTAGTTGCTGATTCCATTTCATGCACATTCTTTAGAGACTAACTCTTTTTGAACAATGATAATTTGCTTGTAGTTTAAGGTTGTCGAAATGAGGGAGTAAACATGATTGACTAAGGGAGGGAGGGAGACAAGTACAACGAAACGCAGTGGCGGAACGCCCATTTGAAAAGCACACAACGAATAAAAACCTTTAACTACAGGGATTGTATATAATAAGGGATTTAAACCGAAGAACATTCAAAGCTCATACACACACCTAAAGTTAAAAAGCATTGGACATCAATAACCAGATG
>JAUCGK010000420.1:0-6214 GCA_030378085.1 Candidatus Parabeggiatoa sp. HSG14 | reverse complement strand
TTTTAATCCTTTATTATATACAATCCTTTTATTGTTCCCAAGTTTTACTTGGGAACACACTGTCAAGAAGCTTCGCTTCGAGAATAAAAACCTTTAACTACAGGGATTGTATATAATAAGGGATTTATACCGAAGAACATTCAAAGCTCATACACACACCTAAAGCTAAAAAGTATTTGGACATCAATAATTTGATGTTTTAATCCTTTATTATATACAATCCTTTTATTGTTCCCAAGTTTTACTTGGGAACACACTGTCAAGAAGCTTCGCTTCGAGAATAAAAACCTTTAACTACAGGGATTGTATATAATAAAGGATTTAAACCGAAGAACATTCAAAGCTCATACACACACCTAAAGTTAAAAAGCATTGGACATCAATAACCAGATGTTTTAATCCTTTATTATATACAATCCTTTTATTGTTCCCAAGTTTTACTTGGGAACACACTGTCAAGAAGCTTCGCTTCGAGAATAAAAACCTTTAACTACAGGGATTGTATATAATAAGGGATTTAAACCGAAGAACATTCAAAGCTCATACACACACCTAAAGCTAAAAAGCATTGGACTTCAATAACCTGATGTTTTAATCCCTTCTTATATATAATCCTTGTAGTTCTTGTCACATTGCCTAAAACTAAAGAGTATTGGACATCAATAACCCTGATGCTTTAATCCTTTATTATATACAATCCTTGTAGTTTCAGGTTGTCGAAATGAGGGAGGAAACGTGATTGACTAAGGGAGGGAGGAAGACAAGTACAACGAATTTGAAAAGCACACAACGAATAAAAACCTTTAACTACAGGGATTGTATATAACAAGGGATTTAAACCGAAGAGCATTCAAAGCTCATACACACACCTAAAGCTAAAAAGTATTGGACATCAATAACCTGATGTTTTAATCCCTTCTTATATATAATCCTTGTAGTTCTTGTTACATTACCTAAAATTAAAGAGTATTGGACTTCAATAACCTGATGCTTTAATCCTTTATTATATACAATCCTTGTAGTTAAAGGTTTTTATTCGTTGTTATTTTTTCAAATTCGTTGTACTCAATTGGCTACATCGCCAAGCATCCCTGCAACTATGGCAAAATGGCACCAATGAGGTGCCTGGGTTTCAATTGGCTACATCGCCAAGCATCCCTGCAACCCGATTTCACTGGAGAAGTATCTTTTGTTCTTTGTTTCAATTGGCTACATCGCCAAGCATCCCTGCAACGGGATACTTTGGGAAGGTTTTAGATAAAACCGAGTTTCAATTGGCTACATCGCCAAGCATCCCTGCAACTTTGACTCTGTCTCTGTATCTGTATACAGGTTTCAATTGGCTACATCGCCAAGCATCCCTGCAACATTTGATGTCTGTGGTCACTTTGATTTTCAGTTTCAATTGGCTACATCGCCAAGCATCCCTGCAACGACTTGTTTGATCCTCAATCCGAGCACAACGTTTCAATTGGCTACATCGCCAAGCATCCCTGCAACCCAAGTCTACACGACAGGGTATGGACCCTTCTCGTTTCAATTGGCTACATCGCCAAGCATCCCTGCAACTATACAAAGACTTATACGATAGGAAATGGAAAGTTTCAATTGGCTACATCGCCAAGCATCCCTGCAACCTGGACAGGTTGGGGATAATTTTGTCGACTGCGTTTCAATTGGCTACATCGCCAAGCATCCCTGCAACCCCAGTATTATAACGCTATATTGGAACCGGGTACGTTTCAATTGGCTACATCGCCAAGCATCCCTGCAACACTAACCCCTAAATTTTCCTTATAAAATTCAACAACTTGCAAGTCAAATTTTGGCATGAAATTAGCATGTAAAAAGTTAGTCCAATAGGCATAGTTTTTGCTTAAGCGTTTTTCTTTTAAAATCAATCAGTTATAAAGTTAGCTTTTTGCAACAAAACGTCAATTATTGCAATCCTCAAAAGTTAGTCCCAAACCTTGATTTTAAAGGAAAATAGGCTAAATACTTCTTTTTATTACATGGTTATTTGAATTAAAAAACTATTTTTCAAAAATTAATTTTAAAATTTCCTAATCTCAACTTTAGAATATGTAAGTTTGACAAATTACAACACAATCAAAAAAAAATAGCAATCCTTCATTTTTGTAATTTGTTTAACCTAGAGGGTTGAGATTAGGAAAAGTTATTTACTATTCAATCGGATAACTATATTTTCGCAATGTTCTTAACAACAAAGCTAAGCTATCACGTATCGGCGTAACCATGACTCTGCCTCATCATACCAAGCTGAGAAAAAGGCTTTACGTCCCAAAGCATCCAAACGGCATCCATCTTCTTTGCTAAAAGTAAATTGCTTTGGAGTCAATAAGCCTTTTTGTACCTGCTGCCACAACCACTCATCAATCCAAGGACGCACTGGCTCCAATAAGTCCAGTGCCAGTGAAGGACGATTTCTCAAGGGAACGTGTAAAAATCCAATACTCCCAACGAAAACATCTCATAAAAAACTACATTTAGGAATGAGGATTTTATAAAAAACTAAGGATTTAATAATGTCCACGTTTAAACCTGACAGGTTTTCAAAACCTGTCAGGTTTGGTTCAAGCGTTTTGGAAGTTATTAAATCCTCATTTCTTAATAATAAGATGAAAACGTTGAGAACAAGAAAAAACTTAGTTAGCAACTTGACTTTGATAATAACCCATCAAAATTTTAGCCACTTCTGGACGTGAAAACTCTGGTGGTAAATCTTTACCCTCAGATAACATAGCACGCACCTTTGTACCAGAAAGAATGATAAAGTCCTCTTTAGTGTGATCAGGTACATCGCGCATCATCACCACTTTATTTAACTTCTTAGAGTAAGCGGTATGATCTGCCCCAAAGATTTCAATTTGAAGCGCACCTGCTGGCACTTCTTTATCGAATATTTCCTGAGCATCAAACTTACCATAATAGTCGCCCACTCCCGCATGATCGCGCCCAATAATAAAATGAGTACAACCCGCATTTTGACGGAATGTGGCATGTAACGTGGCTTCACGAGGCCCCGCATAAAGCATATCAAAGCCATAACCGGAAATCATCACCGTATTAGGCGGAAAATAAACGTCTACCATTTTACGGATGGCAGCATCACGCACTGGAGCTGGAATATCTCCCTGTTTCAATTTACCCAACAACATGTGAACAAGGATACCATCTGTCCCCAATCTTTCATGAGCCATCCGGCACAATTCTTCATGAGCACGGTGCATTGGATTACGGGTTTGGAAAGCGACGACTTTATTCCAGCCACGTTCTTTAATCTCATTGCGAATTTCCACAGCAGTACGGAAAGTATCTGGAAAATCTTGTTGGAAATAACTGAAATTTAAAACTTGAATAGGACCAGAAATAACATATTTGCCGTGACTACTAAATGTAGCAACACCAGCATGTTTTGTATCTTGGGTGCGATACACTTTTTCTATAATCACATTAAGTTGATCATCAGAAAGTTCTTCAATGGCTTCAACGTCCTGAATCGCCAATACTGGATTGCCTTCCATATTCGGATCACGTAATGCGATACGCTTGGCATCCTTGATAGCCGAAATGTCAGTGGTACGATTAAGGATAGGAACAGGCCAAAATAATCCACTGGTTATACACATTTTTTCAGCAACACTCACTGCATCCGCAATATTCATGTAACCGGGGAGTGGATTAAAATAACCCGCACCCAGCATCACTGCATTAGCAGCTGCTGCCGAATTGAGTAATAAGGACGGTAAACCTTCGGCCTCTTTTTGGAGTTCGTGATGTTTTGTCTCATCATAAACAAAGAGTGGATTTAAAGTATCAGAGCCATGTGGCTTTATCATTATTCGTGTTCTCCTAAATTAGATTTTAAGAACTGTGTTTGTTATAGCGTTTCCCGATTGGATAAAGTACAACCTCCCCTAAATCCCCTTAATTAAGGAGGGGACTTGTACCAGACGCAATCGGGAAACACTATATTCAGTATATTATTATATACAATCTTTATTATAAATTCGATATAATTAGAAAATGATGAATGATTGAGTATTTCAACGAAATGTTTTTCTGGTTCCCACGCGCCGGCGTGGGAATCCAGTCGGGACGCGCCAGCGTCCCATTTTCGTAACCGCAACGCTGGCGCATCGTGACTGCATGGGAACAAAGGCGCGTGGAAACGAGAAAAAAACTTGCCCAAACCTGACAGGTTTTGGAAACCTGTCAGGTTTTTTCCTAAATTTTGGTAAAGCGTAAATCCTAAAATTTATTTAAGATTGTTGTAACGCATAAAAATCTTGCACAAATTTTTCTAATCGTTGTTCTGTAATCGCTTTTCGTAATCCTTGCATTAATTTTTGGTAGTAATGCAAATTGTGAAGTGTATTCAAATGCGCTCCCAAAATTTCTCGTGCTTTATCCATAAGATGCAAATAAGCGCGACTATAATTTTGACAGGTATAACAATCACAATTAGGATCTAAAGGCGCAGTATCTTGTTTATATTGACTATTGCGAATTCGCACAACGCCAACACTTGTAAATAATTGGCCATTACGTGCATTACGAGTAGGTATCACACAATCAAACATATCAATGCCACAACGTACTGCCTCAACAATATCTGCCGGTAGCCCAACGCCCATCAGATAACGCGGTTTGTCTTGTGGCAATAACGGTGCTAAAGTTTCCAAAACACGTTGCATTTCTTCTTTAGGTTCTCCCACCGACAATCCCCCAATGGCATAACCATCAAAACCAATATCTTTTAACCCCGCCAACGAAGCCTGTCGCAAATGCCCATACATGCCACCTTGTACTATACCGAATAAAGCGGCTGGGTTATCACCATGCGCCACTTTTGAACGTGCAGCCCATCTTAAAGATAATGCCATAGAATCAAGGGCTTGTTTTTCGGTAGCAGGATAGGGCGTACACTCATCAAATACCATAACAATGTCAGATCCCAATATTCGTTGTACTGCCATAGATTTTTCTGGATCCAAAAATATCTTGTCCCCATTAATGGGAGAACGAAAGTCCACACCTTCTTCACTAATTTTCCGTAAATCTCCCAAACTAAATACTTGGAATCCCCCAGAATCTGTGAGTATAGGATTTTCCCAATGCATAAAATTATGCAAGTCACCATGAGCGGCAATAATTTCTGTACCAGGGCGCAACATCAAATGAAAAGTATTACCCAATATAATGTCAGCCCCAGTTGCACGGACTTGTTCAGGTGTCATTGCTTTAACAGTGCCATAAGTGCCAACGGGCATAAAGGCGGGCAATTCTACAGTGCCGCGTGGAAAATGCAAACGGGCACGACGGGCAAGATTATCAGTAGTCAATAATTCAAAGTGCATATTATTAATCAATAGATTTATTAAGGAATGAGGATTTATAATTTCCAAAACGAGGAGTTGTCAAACCTAACAGGTTTTAAAAACCTATCAGGTTTAGTTTAGAGTTTTATTAAATAACTATCCCATAACAAATTATTTTTTTCAAAAGTCTTGACATAAAGAAAAGATAAGCGTACAATGCTATTCTTTATTTCGGGGTATAGCGCAGCCTGGTAGCGCACCTGCTTTGGGAGCAGGGTGTCGGGGGTTCAAATCCCTCTACCCCGACCAAATATTATTTATCCTAAATTATATAGTGCGCCCGTAGCTCATCTGGATAGAGCATCGGCCTTCTTTTTTTGCACAAGCAAATTGGACCCATAACGGAAAATAATGAACTGTTATGGTGGATGGTGCTATATCGGTGAAACCTGTAAAATGGCAATGCCGAGGAAACCGTAAGATATAAAGTAAACGGATTCCGTAGAGGCCATACGCACCATGCCTGAGATGGCAAAAACATGGTCCAGACCACAAACAAAACATAATATTTTAGTTTAGAGTTTTGGTAACGAAAGTTATAGTGGTACGAAGCCGAGGGTAGCAGGTTCGAGTCCTGCCGGGCGTATGTCAAATTTATTAATCTTCAATTTTTGGTGAGCGTAGCTCAGCTGGTAGAGCGCTGGATTGTGATTCCAGTGGTCGTGGGTTCAAGTCCCATCGTTCACCCCACCTCAATTAAAAAAAATTCCCCTCCCCTCTTTTCGTAAATCGGCAAATATCTTAAAGTATTATTTTTTGCTAGAAATTTACCCATCAAAAATATTCCTATTTTAAATTCCCCATATCTTCAT
>JAUCGK010000099.1 GCA_030378085.1 Candidatus Parabeggiatoa sp. HSG14 | reverse complement strand
CAAAATCAATTGAAATTATTGGAATATTTCTCTTGGCGTGATTTTTGCTTAAGCGAAAAATATAACCAAATATACAATGTATCTTATTGATAATAAATACATAAATCCTTAAGTTAATGGCATTGACTCTGGCGAGTGAGAACGAGAAAATCGCCTGAACGGCAAACTTTCATGAAAGTTGCTGAAAAATGTCCAATTGATACCCCAGTTGAAAACCTAGAACTACAGGGATTGTATATAAGAAAGGATTAAGGGAGAAGAGTTAATGAAAATCAAACGCCATGAACACAAAACCTATTAGTCCAGGAATAGAAGATGCCATCGCACATCTCTCCCAGTTGGGAGAAGCCTTATTGCACAACCGTTATAAAATATCGCTATTACGTGAACAGTCGGTACAAAATGCCGATGGTTCCATGCGTTTATTACAAGTACCGCCTTTTTTTGATCGCGTGATGCAGCGAGCGGTGGCGCAGGTGATTACGCCGTCTTTAGATACATTAATGTATAGTGGTAGTTTTGAATTTCGGCGCGGGCGTTCTCGGCATTCGGCAGCAAAGATGATTCAAAAGGCATATCAAGAAGGCTATCGTTGGGTATTTGAGTCGGATGTGGAAAACTTTTTTGACAGTATTCAATGGAGTAAATTGTTTACTCGTTTGATTGCGTTTTTTGGTGACGATTTAGTGTCCGATATCATTATGGCTTGGATGAGTGCGCCTATAGAACGACAAGGGCAGAAAGTAGAACAGCGAGAAATCGGTTTGCCGCAAGGTTCACCATTAAGTCCGTTGTTAGCCAATATCATGCTGGATGATTTTGACAGCGATTTAGAACACGCCGGTTTGCGTTTAGTGCGCTTTGCCGATGATTTTATTGTGTTGACTCGTACCGAAAAAGCCGCAGAAGCCGCTAAAGATGTAGTCATTGCCGCATTGGCTGAGGAAGATTTAAAAATCAATGAGTCTAAGACGCGGATACGGAGTTTTGCACAAGGGTTTCGGGTAGTCCTGCACATAGTAGTGGTCAATTTATTAAAATGTTGATTTTATTACAATTTAAAATAATCACCACTACATATTGCAGGACTACCGGGTTTCGTTATTTGGGGTATTTGTTTGTTAATAGCTTTGCGTTAGATATGGGAGACAAACGCACTGATATGACTTCTTATATAGTGTGTTATGATGTGGGCAATGACAAAGTGCGGGATCGTATTGCAAAGGTGTTGTTAAAGTATGGCAATCGGGTACAATATTCGGTATTTGAAGTGATGTTACGCTCTCAAGCAGAATTGCAGACGTTGAGTGAGAAACTGCGTGCGGTGGCGGATAAGGAGACTGATATTCGGTTATATCGGTTATGTGACAATTGCCGCCATGCTGCCCATGATTTGGAGGGTAAGCCGATTGTTAAAATGCCTGCGGTGGTGATTATATAATTGTTTGAACAGGATTACACGGATTGAAGGATTAACAGGATTTATTTTTGAAAAATCAATCATCAATAATCGATACTCAATTTTTTCAAAAAAGTGAAAAAAAAGAGTTGACAAAGCAATTTGAATTGGTATAATAACTGCCAATGGTCGTTCAGACTTTAATTTAAAAAATCGTGGACCATTATAGAAAATAGTTGACTCTTTAAATCGGATTTACTTTTTTTTCTTATAAATCATTAGATTAAATATTAGAAACCGATAAAAAGTAAGGTTTTGGTCCACGATGTGTTAAAAATCAATAAGTTATAGGAATGATAAGTCTATTTTTGATGAAATTTAAGGTTAATAGACTTATAAAATATAAGGTTAATTTGGTGGTCCACGATTTAGGCTCTGGGAGCCTTGATTTTAAAAGCTACAAATGGGTAGCTCTTTCATGAGAGTTTGCCGTTCGGGCGATTGAAACATCAAGATGCCGCACTAGCACAGTAAGATTCTCCTTTCATGAGAGTTTGCCGTTCAGGCGATTGAAACCTTTATCGGTATCTCGATAGTGACCGCCAAAGGCTTTCATGAGAGTTTGCCGTTCAGGCGATTGAAACTCTAATCATTTTTAATTTCCATTCTTGAAATTGACTTTCATGAGAGTTTGCCGTTCAGGCGATTGAAACTTTAGCATTACCAGATTTTGGGCAAAGACGAGTTCTTTCATGAGAGTTTGCCGTTCAGGCGATTGAAACTTGAAAAAACCTTAACTACAAAAAAACCTGGTAGTCCTGCAATATGTAGTGGTGATTATTTTAAATTGTAATAAAATCAACATTTTAATAAATTGACCACTACTATGTGCAGGACTACCAAAAACCTTTAACTACAAGGATTGTATATAATAAAGGATTTTATCAGTGGTTTTTTGACGTGAGAAGCTTATGTTGAGCGTGTTCATTGAGTTTAACTTTATTAATTCCTCTCCCTTAATCCTTTGTTATATACAATCCCTGTAGTTCTTGGTTTTTATTCGTTGTGTGCTTTTCAAATTCGTTGTACTTTTTCCTCTCCCTTAATCCTTTATTATATACAATCCCTGTAGTTCTTGGTTTTGCTGTTTAGGATTTTATCAGTGGTTTTTTGACGTGAGAAGTTTATATTGGGCGTGTTCATAGAGTTTAACTTTATTAATTCCTCTCCCTTAATCCTTTATTATATACAATCCCTGTAGTTCTTGGTTTTTATTTTTCTGGTTCCAACGCTCCAGCGTTGGAACGCATTTCGTAACGCTCCAGCGTCACTCCTTATAAAAAAGCATTAACACTCATCATGAGACTGAATAGTTACCTTAACTTTTAATTGGAGTTCAAAGCTTCATATCTGAAACTCTCCCTACGCTCACGCTTTAGATAAATTTGACTAAAAATTTTGCTGGTTTCTTAACAATGGAGTCCCAAATTTATTTTGGAACAATTACATGGAGGGGAAAAAAGGCTTGTTGAGCTACTTAAATTTTGTTATATAGCATTTCCCGATTGCGTCAGGTACAAGTCCCCTCCTTAATTTAACTAATCTTTACCCACAAGTACCCAGGTGTTTTTGGAGTCCAAACCTTCAGGTTTGTGTTTTTGGAGTCCAAACCTTCAGGTTTGTGTTTTTGGACTCCATCGCGAACTGCCAAACCTGAAGGTTTGGACTCCGTCGCGAACTGCCAAACCTGAAGGTTTGGACTCCAAAAGACGAGGTACTTGTGGGGAAAGATTAGGTACACAGGGGAAAGTCCCAAAATAGAAAAATTAAAGCAAAGTGTCGAATGATGTTTGGTTCCACCTGTGTACGGGGGGTTAGGGGGGTGTCCCCAAAATCTGTTACAATCAGTAAAAGTTAACTGGATTTTTAAAATAAAAATAAAATCTGATTTCTCATTTTTTCCCTCTCCCTCTTTTTGCCTTTTAATATTTATTGTCATCATAACTGGAATTAAGGAGTAAAACTGAATGAAAGAACGATGGTTATCAATCTTATGGATTGTTCTCATCAGTTTATGGTTCCCTCTATCCGTCTTATCGGAAGTTGTCCAAGAGGAAAAAGCTGAAGCACAAGCACTCTATAAACTGAATAATGAGGAATTAATCAAACAAGCTCAGAACGTTTTTAACGAAGCATTTAACAAGTTTCGGACTGAACTACGTGGTGTTTTTACAAGCGAGAAACGGCTCAAGCAAGCGCAACAAAAAAGCAAAACGTTGGTGATACCTGAAGAAAAACCCACACTACCTTCTGAAAGTATCTCATCACTTGAACTTGCCAAAATTACTTTGAATTATGCTGAAATTCGGCTTAATACATTCAAACAATGGCTTAAGTTGATTAAGACGGAAAAAACGTTATGGGAAGGATTTATAACGCGGATAGAAACGGCACAATCATCCGCTAATATTTTTATGGATAGGCTTAATAAGCTGAACTCGTTTTTGTTTGAAATTGAGTTGCGTATTGGAGATGGCACATTGCTTCATAATGAAGTACCTGATTTGCTGGATACAAAAAAAATAGAAAGCCAAAAGCAGGAGAGTGTTATTCAACAAAACGAGTTGAAAATGAAGATGAACTTAGCCCAAGAAGCACTTGATAAAGTGATTTCTCGTTTCCAAGAAATCGAGAATAATATCATTGAAACAGAAGTTGATTATTCATCCGCTCAGAAAAAATATTCTCAAGAATTAAAATGGCAAGAATTGGAAAGTCAATATTCAAAACAAACACCAGAAAGATTACTGGCACAACTTGCCGAATTACAAGAAGAACAAGTTTGGCTAAATGGTACTTATAATTTGTCGCGTGCTAAATTTAGTCGTCATCAAATAAGTGTGTCTCAAATAGAAAAATCACTTGAAGAACTGTCTCCCCCTAAAACGACAAAACTTCAAATCACTCATGCTGAAGAAATAGAACAAGCCAGCAAAATTGCTGAAGAGGTGACAACCTATCATACTGCGCGTATCAAAAAACTCGAACAGCTCCAGTCACAATTGGAGTCACTTATAAAGTCTGGAGAGTCTCTTGAGGGAGATGCAACCGTTCTTAATGGACATATTTTCAAAATAAAGGTGATTGCAAAAATTCTTGAGAATTTAATCACTGAAGAAAAAATAACTGCGGATTCAATACCTGAAAATAGTCGTTTTGACGCAATTGTTGCTGTTGGTCATACTATTTCAAAACAGGTATCAGAAGCTTTAGCTGCTACTGAAAAAGCGAAGAAACAATTTGAGCAACTTGTTGAGAAAATAGAAAAATCTAAAACTGCTCGAAAAGAAGTGAATGAAAAGTTAGCAAATCTGAAAAAAGTGTATCAATCTGCTCAACAAACTCAACAATGGGAGGCTAAGCTTAAGGAACTAAGTGCTAAGCAGGTTATCCAAGATTTCAAAGAGACTTCAAAAAAGCTACAGAAAAATCAGGAAACTTTGCAGGAAACTCAAAAAGAATTTCAACAAGCGCAAACGACTGCTGAAGAGGTAAAATTGAGCTTAGAATCTTTGAAGGCTCCCTTATTGCGTTCAGCTCAAAAAGAGTCCCTTCCAGAAAAAAGCAATATTTTAAAAACACTTTATAAGTTTGCTGAGTTGGATTTACCAGAGGATGAAAAAACGCAAACACTGTCTGCAAAGATTTCTATAAAAAAATCAGAAGAAAACGTTGACGGATCAAATAAGAGTGAAGCATCAGACAAAAGTAAAGCATCAGATAAGAGTACTCAAGAAAACAAAAAAGCACCTACTTCTTCTAAAATAGAAGTCTACCAAAATTTGCTCTCTACTCGAATCAGAATTATAGAAGAGAAAAAAACACATCGCGTAGAATTGTTAAAGGCTTTAAATGCCTTGAGCAAAGAGATTGAACAATATGCCAGTATCTTGTCTGAAACGAGGCAGTTAGCATTACAACATCATACCAATGCGGTGGAGTTAAAAAAACGTCTGGGGCGTGGGCAACTGAGTAACAATGAAATTCCTGAAGGTGTGACTGATGCTTTGAAGTCGGAACGGATTACTCATCTTAATACCGGTACAAACGAATTGCTCACTTATCAAGCTGATGTTCAGCAACAAATTGCAAGTATTAGCAATGATGATGAAACTCTGAAAGAAACTGGAAAATCGTTAGCTGAAACAAAAAATCTAGTAGGCAAACGGCTTGACATACTTGAAGATTTGCAAAAATTGGCGCAACAATTTGAACGCAAACAAGACGCACTTTCAGAAACCCAGTTGAAAACGCTTCAACAAACGGCGATCCGTCGTATGGAATATGAAGACAATATGGCAGAGTTTCTTGTCAGTTTTGTGCCTTCAGAACGTGCTAAAAATTTGACTGAGCTTTTGCAAGGTTATTATTTAGAGTTAACAGAACTGGAAAATAAACAAGATAATTTGCAAGGACAAATAGATAAAACAGAACGTTTAATCCAGCTTGCTGAGGAAGAAAAACTGATTATTGTAAAATTAGTCTCACTGCTTCAAAAGCAAAAAGGACAATTAGAAACAACGAAAGAAAAAGAATGGGTTAAAATTAAGATTCAACTTATGCCTCAAAGGGCTGAGGAAATACTTGGTAACTATGAAAAGAAAACGGGACACAGTCTTACAATGCCTGTTTTAATTTCAGAAAAATATCAAGTTGATGCTATTAACAAGGCAACCCATAAACTTTTTGACAATCACGTACAAATCAAAGCAACCGATAAATGGATTAGTCTGTTTAAGCAAAGACTTTCATCTTCTGGTATTGATGTAGAAATTGGGGAATATCAAGACAAAGCGGGTGTTGTGAATGCCAAAAATTCTGCTATTCAACGTCGAGTCCAACATATCACAGGCCATTCTCCAAATGAATTGGCAAAACTCTCTTCTGATGAAAAGCCTAAAGCAGAAACAGACAAGCGTCATTTTTTAGCAGGTGAAATCGGTGTATTGCGGGCTGATCGTTATAAAACACGTACTCATGAAGCTCTCCAAGTATTTATAAAGTTGGCAAGCATTTTTTTGGTGGCAATATTCCTTATTTGGTTAATCAACTACATCATTGATCGAGTACAAAACTCAAAAACCGAAAAAAATGCACAAACCTTATTTGTCCTCTCGTTTTTGAAGGGATTTCTCAAAATAGCCATTTGGGTGTTTGCAATCATTACTGTGTTTAGTACACTGGGTTTTCAAATCGGTGCTATTTTGGCAGGACTTGGAATAGGTGGTTTAGCGGTTGCTATGGCTGCAAAGGAAACCCTTGCTAATGTACTGGGAGGCATTACAATTTTTATAGAACGTTCATTTGCTATCGGGGATGTCATAAAAGTAGGCTCTTCATCGGCACAAAAAGTGGTGCATATGACATGGCGTTCAACAAGGCTTCTCGATCCGTTTGGGTATTATACAAGTATACCTAACCGCATAGTTGCTGAATCAACGCTTCAAAATTACACCAAATCTTCACCCACTTGGGATTATATTACGGTTTATGTCTCGCCTCAGCATGAACCGCATAAAGTGATGTCACTGATTGATCAGGCATTGGCAGAATGTCAATCCATTTTGCAAGATCAATCAAAAGGCACTAGGATAGCAGGTGTAAAGATTTTTGATAGTACAACTGCGATGGGATTTTGGCCTTGGTGGCACACGAGTGATTATCATGATCGGTATAATACCAGACAAGATGTATGGTATTGTATTTGGAAACATCTTTCAGGAGCAGGTATTGATTTGAAAATTGAACCTTCCGATTTGGATATAGCGGAAAATTTAACAGTCCCTAAAGCGTTGCCTGATATGCAACTCTAATAGTAAAAAAAGTCTGTTCAGAAAACCTGCCAGGTTTTAAAAATTTGGCAGGTTTTTATCTCCTCTAATTATAATTCCCCATTCCCTTCCTCATTATAATTCCCTATTTTCTGGTTCCCACGCGCCAGCGTCAATGCCATTGAGTTAAGCCTTGGAGTTCCAACCTTTAGGTTTGGAAGTCTTTGATTTTAATTTGAATCAGCCAAAGCTTCAGCTTTGGACTTCAGCAGATATTCCTTAAGTTATAGCCTGAACAAAGTCTGTTAAGTACAACAGGATATAAGTACAACAGATATTAAGTACAACGGATTCTACGAAATAAACGGATTAGGGGAGAGGAGTGAATCAAAACAACACTCATGAACACAAAACCTAGAACTACAAGGATTGTATATAATAAAGGATTAAGAGAAAGGAAAGAGTACAACGAATTTGAAAAGCACACAACGAATAAAAAACAGGAACTACGAGGATTGTATAATAAGAAGGGATTAGGGAATTAATGAAAATCAAACGCCATGAACACAAAACCTTTAACTACAAGGATTGTGAGGAACTAAGCAAAACAACACGCCCAATATGAGCTTCGCACGTCAAAAAACCACTGATAAAATCCTTTCTTATATACAATTCTTGTAGTTTAAAGGTTTTTTCAAAAAAAGTGAAAAAAAGAGTTGACAAAACAATTTAAGTTGGGATAATAATTGCTTTCATGAAAGTTTGCCGTTCAGGCTATTGAAACTCGAAAAAACCTTAAACTACAAAAAACCCTTTAACTACATTGTTACCCAAATTTTGTCGGCTAAGCCGTTTTATGTCGCTGAGGATTACCACCAAGATTATTATAAAAAGAATCCTATTCGCTATCAGAGTTATAGTTTTTATTCTGGGCGAGAACAATTTTTGGAAGCAACTTGGGGAGATCAATCAGTAACACAAGAACACCAAAAATATGAAAAGCCCTCTGATGAAATTTTGCAACACAAACTGACAGAATTGCAATATAAAGTGACACAACAGGATGCCACAGAAACACCCTTTCAAAATGAATATTGGGATAATAAACGGGAGGGAATCTATGTTGACGTTGTGAGTGGAGAACCTCTTTTTTTGTCGCTGGATAAATTTGATTCTGGCACAGGTTGGCCCAGTTTTACCCAACCGATTGTGCAGGAGAATATTGTAGAACGTAAGGATATTAAGTTGTTCATGTCTCGCGTTGAAGTGCGTAGTAAACAAGGAAATTCTCATTTAGGTCACGTTTTTTCAGATGGTCCTGCACCAACAGGTTTGCGCTATTGTATTAATTCGGCTTCATTGCGGTTTGTCCCGAAGGAAAAATTGGTTGAAAAAGGCTATGAGAGATTTGTAGAACGGTTTGAAAAATAGGTTAATAGTTAGGAAGAGTCACGAAATAACTTCCCGTTTTATAAATTCAAAAAGCACAAAATCCCTCCTTTAAAACTCATCTTTTAAAGGAAGGGAGTTTCCTCCCTCATGCACACCCAAGCTAAAAAATATCCGAAAAACAAATTATCCTAAAAGGAATTGCTCAAAAATTTACAGTCGCTGCGAAGCAACTTGAACACTTACTATTTAAAATCACAGTGACTTATTTTGATTTTCTCGAATGGCATTCATTAAAATCCCTAAAATTTGATCTATTTCTGTCAGATAATATTCACTCAAATCAATTGTTACTTCTTTACCAGTTAATTTCAAAAATTGCCAAGTAGTACCAATAGTGACTGCCCCATAAATAGTGGAAATTTTATTGCCATCACGTTCATTAAATAACTGTGCAGCAACCATTTCGGCAATACATTGTCCCAATCCCCCTTTGATATTTTCATTTTTCGCTTCTACCAGCATGATAACAGGTGTTGTCACAAAAAGTTTTTCTGGGGAATAACTTAGAATAAAATCACAATAGCCTGTTAAACCTTTATCGGTTTCTACATCAAATTCAACACCCGAAAATAAGTTAAAGCCACCATTTAATTGTTTTCTCGCCTCAATCAAAATTGGGGTAATAATCATTTCAGAGCGTGCTTTTTCAGTATTACTGGCAAGAGCTAATGGAATATTGTATTGAAGCATTTCTGCCAAATACTCACTGCACTTAATCTTTGATATCTTTGCAAAAACACCAACTTCTTCAGAAGTAATTAGATCAAACGTTTTTTTGACTGTCGCCAAAGTAAATTGACTGTATGACATATTATGTTCCTTCGTCAAAAATCATTATGTAGAGACACACTGCCGTGTGTCTCTGAGTGTGTCTCTACCCACCAACGACAAAAAATAACGCACATTATCTCCCAAATCTGCTGAACGCGAATACAATGCGCCTCCAATAAGAAATATCACATCATTGCCATAAAGTGTTAACATATCAGGTATATTTTCTAAACTCATACCACCACCTGGTGTTGGAAACATTGGAAAATAATGCCCCATTTTTTCTTTACAACTTTCGGCAATACTTTGGCATTCTTTTTTGCTAAACCCAAATCTTCCACCATAATTTGGAAAAATAGAAGCATCTGCTCCGGCAAGGCGTTGTAATTGTCCAAACAAAGCAGCATGAGAAAAACCATTATTGGGATTTGTAACCATTGAACCTAAAAAAGCGGGGTGCGAAATCAACGGTAAATTGATTTCATTATTTTCGGAAAGACTACGCATAGTATCAAAACCTGTTAATCCCGGTGCAATCAGTAATCCGCCCACTCCTTCTTTTTTGGCAAAATACACTCTTCCCATGATGTCGGTTGTTGGTGCGGTGATATTAGGCACATAAATACAGTGTTTCCCTGTTTTTTGATTGGCGGTTGCCACAGCTTCTACACAAGCCTTAACCCGTTCTTCAAAAGGGCAAAATGGTTGATTAGTTAAACCATGATCATCTTTAATCACATCAACACCATTCAAAGCAAACTGGTAAGCGAATTCAGCCAGCAGAATTGCTGATTTGCCCATGGGTTTCAAAGCGGTACAAAGTAGTGGTTTATCATAAACATTGACAATTTTCCGTAATCCAGCAATACCAAAACGAGGACCAGAAAATTGGGAGAGTATGCCCGCTCCCAAATTTAAACGATGAACGCGAATGCCTGCTTTAATGCTGGTATTGCCAAAAATAATATTGAGCAGTTGCGTGAGTTCATAAGCAGTCGTATCAATGGCATAGCTAATATGGGCTTCATAAATACCATTTGTAATCGCAAAAAAATCCTCAAGTTCTCCAATCACCTGATCGCGGATAAAACCATCAAGGACTAATTCATCACCAACTTCAACTGTTTGTTCTAAACAAATTACTTTAGCCTTTTCTAACGCAGTGGATTTATCACCAATAATGTGATAAATAACAATAAAACGCTCCTCCATCACAAAGCCTCCGCTTTGGCAACACTGTGGACTTCATCCAAACGAACCGCTTGTAAATCATTTTCAGTAATGCCTGTCGTTTTTTTCAATAACTTTTCTATTGCTGAAACCAATGCCATTGCATCCAAACCGTATTTTTTCATCAAATAAGGACGACTTGCACCATGAGCAAAAGTCTCTTGTAAACCAAGACGAATTAATTTTTTACCAATGCCTTCTTCTGCCAGAATTTCTGCCACAATACTTCCTAACCCACCTGTAACGGTATGATTTTCTATGGTAATGATGCCGTGTTTGATGTTTGTCAATGCATCAAGAAATTGTTGCTTAGCAAAGGGTTTTAATGTCGAAGCGTGTAAATGGGTAATATTTACTCCTGCCGTTGCCAGTGCTTTACTGGCTCGCATTACTTCCTCTGTGGTAATTCCAGCAGATAACACTAACACATCCTCACCTTGACATAATCTCCGTAATTGATTAAAACGAAAAGGCGTTTCAAATAGCCGAGGCACTAAGCCACGTAAAACCCTCACATAAACAGGCCCTTCAATCGCATCAGCTATTTCTAATACGGTTTCTACTTCAGTCGCATCTCCCGTTTCCAATAATGTCATATTTGGAACACTCCGCAAAACGGCAATATCTTCAATGGCTTGATGGGTAATGCCGCCAGGTGTCGTAATGCCAGGTAAAAAACCCATCAGTCTGACTTTACGATTGGAATAGGCAATAGAATTAATCAGTTGATCATAAGGGCGACGATATAAAAAAACACTAAACGTATGAAAAAACGGGCGAAAGCCTTCCATTGCTAAGCCACCGCAAAAACTAAGCGTATGTTGTTCTGTCATACCCATTGAAAAAAATCGTTCTGGAAATTGATCACGAAATTGATCAACTTCACAAGAACTGGTTAAATCAGCGGATAAACAAAGGATTTCTGGTTTATTTTTAGCAAAATTAATAAAAGCATTAGCATAAGGTTTAGTAACGATATTCATCAATTTAATTGTGCAGATTTTACGATATTATAAATTAAGGATTTCCTGAAACCGATATATTGCTTAAGTTTCGAGAAATCGTGATCCTATTAAAAAATCATGATTAGTGTCCATCCGTAAGTAACCTGAGTTCGATGTAAAAATAGAGTTAATTCAATATCGTTCCCAAATTCTATTTGGGAACGCACTGTCTGCCAAGCTTTGCTTGGCAAAACTCGAAGCGAAGCTTCTGATGCATTGTGTTCCCAAATAAAATTTGGGAACAATAACTTATATCGAACTCAGGTTAAGTATCGCAATTCTATCGAAACAAAAATAAATCTTTCAATACAGAAAGTATTGTTTTTTCATCCTGAAATTTATCCACCTCTTTAATAGCAGTTGCCACTAATTCGCCTTTAAATCCAAGAATTTTATCAAAAATTTTGAGCACATGAGGATTTGGATTAGCTTGAGGACGGATTGATAAAACATGTTGAATCGCTTTACATGGGAGTAGTCCATGTTGACAAAGGATGCCACACGCTACTGCTGTTGAACGAGAAATGCCAGAATGACAATGTATCAGTAATTTATCAGTCGATTGTAAGGAAGTGGTAAATTCCAGGATATCCTTGATTTGTTTAGGTTCAGCTAATTTTGGATGCTTTAAAAAAAGCAGAAAATCGTTTTTAGTGATGTCGTGGAAATAATAACGTTGTAGCAAAGCCCCTTTTCTGGCAGTAGGAAGCGTTATGGGATGTTTAATAATTTCAGGATTAACCAGACTAACGGTGTGTGTGGCCCATTCTTGGGAGAGTTGTATCGCTTTTCTTAAGCAAGAAATTTTTAATTCAAACATGAAATCATTGATGTTATTCTGATAAATATCAATAAAGGGTAGTCCTGCATAAAGTAGTGGTAGCAGTTTAAAAACATAATGAAATTAATCTCTTAAAAAATTTACCACTACTTTATGCAGTACTACCAGATTTAATAACTTCCAAAATTTGAACTGCCAAACCTGACAGTTTTTTAAAACCTATCGGGTTTTATTGAATCCTCATTCCTTATCATGCAAAAAAAACTTAAACCCACCCAATAGCAACAACAGTTACCTCAACCCCATTAACCACCTCAATCGTTGTCAAAGTTTTAAGCACAGTTTCATCAAGTACTGGAATAAATAGTGCGACTGTCACACGATCAATGCCTAAATCCTTGGCATAATTAGCTGCTTGATCTTGATCCGATTTGATTTGAGAGTTTTTGACAAAGCTTTTAACTTCGATAATGCCCCGTTGATGACCACACAGCAAATGAAGATCGACTTGCCCTTTGCCAGCGGGAAATTCTGGGCTTACGATACAATCTTCTCCTACCGCATCCAGAAGCCAATTAAACAGATAAAAGTGTCCAACCGCTTCTATAAGGTTTAAATCAGTTTTTCTGCGAGGTTGATCCTTCCAAAGGTTTATGCCTTGCGCTTTAAGGCGAGACAGATAGTCTTTGTACCTAGTCAACAAAGCGGGCAAATTCAAAAAAGTATCCCCAAAAACATCAGTAAGTTTATCCAAAGGGTCTAGTGCGAGGGCTGGTGTTTTTGAGCCGATAATTTCTTGACTGAGTGCATCATAAAGACACTGTTGAACAAACGGAGAGCTAAAACGGCAAACATAATGTTCTTCGCCATTTGGCAAGGTTTCTAACTCTGGTTCAATAATTCCATGAAGATAAAGATAATTGTGTTGGGAGTGATGAAAAAAGAAGGGAATATTTGAGTTTGTAAACAAGGTGATTAAAAATTCTTGTGACTCCAGTTCTTTGGCTTTAGCAATAATATTTAACAGAGTATTATTAGGTTCTATTGCTCTAGCCGATAACCAAACAAGTTTCCAAGTTTTTTCATCAAGCGTTTTCTCCATCCCAGGATTATACTTTTCAGTCAGCAGCTCTCCAAACCATGACACTAAACCAGGCTGTCCCTGTGTGGAGTCATAAACCTTTTCAACAACTGTGGGGACAATCTGTTGACCACTTTCTTCTTGGTACTGATGATATAATTCAGTGACTTCTTCTGGTGTTAAATTGGGTACTCTCAATGATTTTTGAATGTTAAACGGTGAACCTCGTTTACTTTCAATACCCAAAACCGCTCGAACACCAACCAGTGCAAGTCCATGTAGCCAGTTGTTTTGACGATCAAGATATATCTCACGAAATTGTGCAACCATCAAATCTATTAAAGACAAGGGAATGGTATCCACTTCATCTATTAATAGGATGAGTGGACGATCCCATAATCCATCCGTTTTTGAAAACAATTGAGAAAAATCATCCCAATTTTTGACCTCAGCCTGTCCTGGCAAACTTCTCTTGATTAACCTGCCAAAGGCTTCTGGAAAATCCGCCGGTTTTTCTGGCAAACTTATCCCTTTTAATTTACCAAGTGAAAACTGTAAAATAGTAAATTTCTCTGGATATTGCTGATTGATATGAAGCTCCAGTTCTCTCATTAACCAAGTTTTACCCGTTTGGCGTGGTGCCCAGATTGTGAAATAATGTCCCCCATTTTCCTCTCTACCAATTAGTTGCTCAATACCTTGTGTAATCAGTGCTTGACGTTGGACACAAAAATGGGCTTTGGAATTGACTGGACCATAAGAATGAAAATGTCTCATTATAATTCCTGTCGTTGATTTTAATTATTTTTGGTAGTGCTGTAAAAGTAGTGATTATAATCTTTAAAAAGAAAGCCTAAACTAAAGTTTGAACTCCCAATACTTTCAATGAGTTATAAAAACATGTTTAACCAAAAATCAATGACTTACAGACTTTTCAGGTGTTTTCAGGATTAATAGGAATATACTAAAAACGTTTGCCATACCTGCCAGGTTTTAAAAACCTGGCAGGTATTAAATCCAAAAAAAACTTGAACGTTCAGAGTATCATTTTAAGCTAACTCAAAATCAATTTTCTTTTCTTCTAAGTCAACTCTGACTACTTTTACACGTATTCGATCAGAAAGGCGATAGGTTGTGCCACTAGATTCACCGCGTAAACGCTGCCCAATGGGATCAAAATGATAATAATCTTCTTTAAGGGCGGTAACGTGGACTAAACCATCAATAAAAACACCTTCCAATTCAACAAAAATGCCAAAGGCGGTTACACCAGTCACAATGCCATCATATTCCTGCCCTATTTTATTCTGCATATATTCGCATTTGAGCATACTGATTGCGTCACGAGTGGTTTCATCGGCGCGGCGTTCTGTCATAGAACAGTGTTCACCTAATATTTCCATCTCATTGTTTGTGTAGGAAAATTCATCTGCTGGTAATCCCTTTAAACAATGATGAATGGCACGATGTACCAGTAAATCAGGATAACGGCGAATGGGTGAGGTAAAATGGGTGTAAGTGGAATAGGCGAGTCCAAAATGGCCCTTATCTTTTAGTGTATAAATAGCTAATTGAAGACTGCGAAGTAACACTGTTTGAATCAAACGGTAATCAAGCCGCTCATGAGATTTTTCTAAAAGTCTCGCATAATGAGGCGCTTGCGGTTTATTTTTCCCCCAAATCTTTAAACCTAATTCCTTTAAAAAACTGCGTAAGGCTGTCAATTTTTCTTCAGTGGGTCCTTCATGGATACGATATAACAGGGGTATTTTTTGTTTCTTTAACCATTCTGCGGTTGCCACATTAGCCGCTAACATCATTTCTTCAATCAGCTTATGGGCATCATTACGCACCATAGGCACTATTTGTTTGATTTTTTGTTGTCTATTAAAAGTAAAGCGGGGTTCAACAGTTTCAAAATCAATAGCTCCGCGTTTTTTACGGCGATTAAGTAATAATTGGTATAAACTATAAAGATCATGAATTTGGGGTAATATGTGAGGATGTCGAAAAAATTTTTCATCTCCTTCCAACACTTTAGCCACTTCAGTATAAGTTAAACGTGCTGCTGAACGCATTACCGCTTTAAAAAAGCGAGTGCGTCTTGTTCGCCCATAAAAGTCAATAGCCAATTCACAAACCAAACATAAACGATCAACATTGGGTTTTAGTGAACATAATTGATTAGATAGAACGGTAGGTAACATTGGGACAACCCGATTAGGAAAATAAACAGAATTACCCCGATTTTGTGCTTCTAAATCTATTGCTGTACCAATATCAACATAACTTGATACATCTGCAATTGCCACTCGTAACAGCCAGCCTTTACCACGCGGTTGACATTGCACAGCGTCATCAAAATCCCTTGCATCCTTGCCATCAATAGTGACAAAAGGAATATCGCGCATATCTTCGCGATCCTCTAAAAGCGTTTCAGGAATTTTTTTAGTAAATTTAGCCGATTCTGTTAATACTTCATCAGGCCATACATGTGGTAATTCATGAGCGCGAATGGAAATATTAATTTCCATACCAGGATCACGGCGATCACCTATAATTTCGATAACTTCACCAAAAGGCGGATTGTATTTTGTGGGTGGCAATAATAATCGCACAACAACAATTTGACCCTGTTTAGCCTCGCACGAATTTTTCGACTCTTCAATCAATATATTATGTGGAATGCGCCGATTATCTGGCTCCACAAATGCAACATTTTGACCTTTTTTATGAAAATATCGGCCTACGACTTCCTGGGTATTGTGTTCTAATACTTCAACCAATGCCCCTTCACGACGACCTTTATTATCCACGCCAATAATATTAAGTAAAGCGCGATCACCATGCATCAAGCTCCGCATTTCTTTTTGGGATAAAAATAAATCGGTACCCCCTTCATCAGGAACTAAAAAACCGTAACCATCGGGGTGTCCAATAATGCGTCCTCGCACTAAATCCATTTTTTTAGCAACCCCATAACCTTTACGACGATTACGGATTAATTGTCCATCACGTTCCATCGCTCTCAAACGGCGGCGTAAAGCCTCCATTTGCTCTTTATCCAATTTGAGTAAATCAGCAATTTGCTGTAAAGTCATTGGTTTACCGACTTTAGCCAAATGATCCATAATAAACTCACGGCTGGGAATCGGGTTTTCGTATTTTTGTGCCTCACGTTTGGCAAAGGGATCAACCTTTGGGGGATATTTTTTTTGACGACTCATTGACTCCAGTTTTCTCTTTGTGTAGAATATGTATCTTAAAATGCCGAGATGGCGGAATTGGTAGACGCGCCAGCTTCAGGTGCTGGTGGGGGTATCCCCCGTGAAGGTTCAAGTCCTTTTCTCGGCATTATCCTTTTTAAATCAAGTCCTTCCTTATTATCCTTCCAAGTTTTTTCTTTGTTTATCTCACTTAAAATAATCTCAATTTTTTTAACTCACCTAGACTTGTCTAAGGTTTGGTCGAGAAATTATTTTTCTGGACATC
>JAUCGK010000098.1 GCA_030378085.1 Candidatus Parabeggiatoa sp. HSG14 | reverse complement strand
GAGTATACCGAAAAGGTTTGTTATCTATAGAAACTATTTACTTGATGTTCACCTTTTTTTTAAACCGTATATAACTACAGGGATTACTTATAATAAAGGATAAGATTGTGCCAAATGAATGGAGTAATTTTAACTTTATCTTTAAATTTAACTTTAAAATCAATCAGATAACTATAAAATTTTATCCTTTCTTATAAGCAATCCTTGTAGTTATATAGCTGGAAAAACTGGAGTATCAAGATTTAGACTTTGGAAACATAAGTGCGTAACATCAGTTATAACTTTATTTTTAGAGTTTAAGTTATTCAACACATAAATTTTGAAAATTAGGAAAATGACTCCACAAGTTATGTATAAGCCAGATAGAGTGGCAACCTCTTTTTTTGCTCACCATAAATTCTCTACAGATGAATCTTCTGGTACAGCTATTTCCGATCAATTTTTAAATAACTTATTGAAAAATATAAGCTTTACGTTGCAAAGTTTACGAAAGTGTATTGTAAGTATCTGAAAATTATTAAAATTGATATAAATAATGTTTTTTTTAAAATCAAAGACTTAGTGACTGTCTTTCATAAACTTTGTATTATAAAGTTTTTTATAAATCAATTGGTTATAAAAAAAAGTGAACGGGAATCGCTACTTCTGGTATAATATTCAATTTTTTCTAAATCTTTTTCTTAAATTTGTGAAATCAAGATGGTGGGAAAAAAAACATTGCCTACCTGGCTAAAAAATAATAATCAATGTTCCTTATACTCGACTATCAAGTTTTTATTGTGACAATGAAATCCTTTGATGGAATTTGGTAGAGACGCAGTGCTTGCGTCTCTCGCTTAATAATCATCAATCTTTTAAAAACTTGATAGTAGAGTTATAGCAATATGATTTTATTGTATAAACTTGCAAAAAACAAAGTAGTTTCGAGGTAAAAGTTTTTGCACGCAAAAACTTTTGCCTCGAAAACAGTTTGAAAGCCCCGAATTTTGGTTGGCTGATGAACGTTATAATGTACATCCTAACAGTCATGCCAAAATCTTTGTTGGTTTTCCTGGATACAAACTGTCAACTACTTTGAAGGGTGTCAAAAATTTTGTTTAATTTTAATTGTGACTCAGTTTGGAGTAATAAGTAATGAATGAGGATAATTGATAAACTTTTATGATTACTTTACGCAATTTCTCTCTACAACGTGGTATAAAACCGTTATTTAATCAAGTTAATGTAACTTTTCATGCAAGTCAAAAAATCGGTTTTATTGGTGCGAATGGTTGTGGTAAGTCAAGTTTATTTGCCTTACTACGTGGTGAATTACATCAAGATATGGGAGATGTAGAATTACCGTCTAAATTAACAATTGCCCATGTTGCCCAAGAAATCCCCGCCGTTTCTATACCAGCCATTGAGTATGTGCTTAATGGTGATCATGAATTACGTGAGATTGAAACGCAATTAGCCATTGCTCAAAACGCAAAGGATGGTATGCGCGAAGCCCATTTACATGCCCAGTTTGAAGCAATTGATGGTTATACAGCACGAGTACGCGCATCACAATTTATGCATGGTTTGGGATTTGCTTTTACTGATGATGAAAAGCCAGTTAATGAATTTTCGGGGGGATGGCGAATGCGTTTAAATTTAGCCCAAGCCTTGATGTGTCGTTCTGATTTATTGTTATTGGATGAACCCACAAATCACTTGGATTTAGATGCTGTGTTGTGGTTTGAACAATGGCTAAAACGTTACCAAGGCACTTTATTATTAATCTCCCATGATCGCGATTTTTTGGACAATGTTGTCGATACCATTGCCCATATTGAACAGCAACGAATTAATTTATATACAGGCAATTATGAAGATTATGAACGCCAACGCGCCGCCAAATTAGCATTACAACAAGCGGCTTACCAAAAACAGCAACGAGAAATTGTCCATGTCCAATCATTTATTGACCGTTTTCGTTATAAAGCGACTAAGGCAAAACAAGCACAAAGTCGTATCACCGCTTTGGCGCGAATGGAAAAAATTGCCCCAGCCCATGTTGATTCAATATTCCATTTTGGCTTTGAATCACCAATCCATATACCAAACCTTTTGCTTGATTTAGATAAAGTCAGCATTGGTTATGGCGATAAACCTATTCTTGAACAAATTAAATTGCGTATTTCACCGGGTTCGCGGTTAGGTTTATTAGGTCCTAATGGAGCGGGTAAATCGACTTTGATTAAATTGTTGGCAGGTATGCTTGAACCCATGCAGGGAGAACGTACTTTAGGAGACGGGTTACAAATTGGTTATTTTGCCCAACATCAATTAGAACAATTAGAAAGCGAAGAAAGTCCATTAAAACACCTACAACGTTTAGATACCAAGGCAACCGAACAAACATTGCGTAATTTTTTAGGGGGATTTGGTTTTTTAGGAGATATAGCACTCGAACCCATCGCACCATTTTCGGGAGGTGAAAAAGCACGCTTGGCTTTAGCTTTATTGGTATGGCAAAAACCAAATGTATTGCTATTAGATGAACCTACTAACCATTTAGATTTAGAGATGCGTCATGCACTCACCTTAGCTTTACAAGACTATGTGGGTGCATTGGTTATCGTTTCACATGATCGTCATTTACTACGCACAACAACAGATCAACTGCTTCTAGTCGCTAACAGGTGTGTGAAAACTTATGAAGGTGATTTAACAGACTATCGGCAATGGTTACTTGAACACAGAGCAGAACAACGTAAATCCCCTCTAACTTCCCTTGACAAAAGAGAGGGATTGATTGATTCTTTAAAAACAAGTAATAAAGCACTTTTAGAAAAAAAACGCTTAGAAGCTAAACAGCGGGAGCAACGTCGCCCTTTACGAAATCGTCTTAAAAACATAGAAAAAGAGTTAGATAAATTGGTAACTGACAAAGCGGCTGTTGAAGCATTATTGGCTAATCCAACTATTTATGAAGATAAAGAAAAAGTCAAAGAATATATTCATCAACAGACAACATTAGCAGAAAAATTACAAAAAGTAGAGGAAGATTGGTTAGAAATCACGGAAGAATTAGAAGCGTTAGCATAAATAAGCTACGAACTTTAAGATGGGATTTCCAAATCAAATGATTTAATCAGAAGATAGAATTGATATTATTGCTTGGGCAGCCTTTTGATTAGCCGATAAGCGTAAACGATGATGTAATTCAGTAAAACGGTTTTGTAATACGTCAACTTGAGCAGGATTTTCTAACCAATTAAGTACCGCAATGCCTAGTTTTTCTGGGATAACTTCATGTTGCAAGAATTCTGGTACTAACTTGTCTTGGGCGAGAAGATTGGGAAGGGAGTAATAAGATAAATGTATTAAACGTTTAGCTAACCAATAAGTGATTGGTGCTAAACGGTAAGCTACTACCATAGGGCGTTTTAACAACATCGCTTCTAAAGTTGCTGTGCCAGAAGCTATCAGTACAATATCGGCGGCTGCCATTGCTTCGTGTGACTGCCCGTCTAATAGGGTTAATGGTAAATCATCTGCTGTTTCAGCAATTTGTTCCGTAAAAATCTTTTTTAAATTAGTATTGGCTAACGGTACAATAAAGCGCAAATTAGGGTTCTGTGCCAATAACCAACGAGCCGTTTGTAAAAAAGGAACTCCGAGTTGCTTAACTTCGTTTTCCCGACTCCCTGGCAATAATGCTATCCATACACAATCGGCTAAACCTAAATGATTTCTAGCGATTTGTTTATTTATGTGTAAAGGAATATCATCAGCCAAAGGATGTCCAACAAATTTTACGGGTATATTGTGTTGTAGATAATAGTCAGCTTCAAAAGGAAATAGAGTCAGCATTAAATCACAAGCATGTGCAATTTTTCGCAAACGATATTGCCGCCATGCCCAAACAGAAGGACTGACATAGTGGACAATAGGAATATCCGCCGATTTTAAAACAGTTTCTAATCCTAGATTAAAATCAGGGGCATCAATACCAATAAAAACATCAGGGGGATGAGCTAAGAAGTGGTCAAGCAAATTATCACGACACTTTTTAAGACGGGGATAATGTTTAATGACTTCCGCCAAACCCATCACGGAAAGCATTTTTAGAGGATAAAGGCTGTGGAAACCTGCTGCCAACATTTTTGGACCCCCAATACCTTCAATTAAGGCATCAGGGTAGTAAATACGTAAAGCATGAATAAGTCCCGCTCCTAACAAATCACCGGACAATTCACCTGCAATAATACCAATATGTTTTCTCAATTCTAAGCTTCCATTAATACGAGAAAACAAGGGGACAACTAACGTACAATCCCACGTGTAGATTCTTTTAAAAAGGTCACTAATTGACGAACCTCACTATATTGTTCAGTCATTTTGTTAAGCTCTTCAATCGCTTGTTCAATCGTCAATTTTTTTTTGTAAATAATTTTGTAGGCCTTATGTAATGCCATGATTGTATCACTACTGAACCCTCGGCGTTTTAAACCTTCTTTGTTGATTCCATAAGCTTCAGCACGATTCCCCCATACTGTTACAAAAGGAGGTACATCCTTAAAAATCAGACTACTTGCACCTGCAAAGCTATGCATTCCCATCACACAAAACTGATGAACACCGGTGAATCCGCCTAAAATCACATAATCTTCAATTCGTACATGTCCAGCAAGGGAAGCTCCATTGGAAAAAATAGTTTGATTACCAACCTGACAATCATGGGCAATATGACAATAAGCCATAATCCAATTATCATCCCCAATACAGGTAACCCCCCCCCCTTGTATTGTTCCTCGGTTCATAGTGCAATATTCACGAATTTCATTGCGATCACCAATTTTTAGATGAGTGTCAAGTTCTCCTTTATATTTTTTATCTTGAGGAACTTCCCCTAACGAAGCAAATTGGTAGATTTTATTATCATGCCCAATTTGTGTTGGGCCTTTTATGACCACATGAGGTCCTATCCAAGTCCCAGATGCAATTTTGACATGAGCACCAATAATAGAATAAGGCCCCACTTGGACATCACTATCCAACTCGGCTTTAGGGTCAACTAAGGCGTGTGCATCAATCAAGTTTGAATATCTCTTTTAACACACATGATTTCGGCACTGGCAACCAACTTATCATCTACTTTAGTGGTTGCTGCATACTTCCAAACACCACGAATGATACGTAGTAGTTTTACTTCAAGCAACAACTGATCGCCTGGTTCAACAGGTTGTTTAAAACGTGCCTTATCTACACCCACTAAATAATATAAGGCGTTATCATCTGGTTGTACTTCTGCAGTTTTAAATGCCAAAATACCAGTTGCTTGAGCCATTGCTTCAATCAGTAAAACCCCTGGCATCACCGGACGATGTGGAAAATGGCCTTGAAAAAACGGTTCATTAATCGTCACATTTTTGATAGCAACCAAAGATTCACCCAAGGTATAATCTAGGACTCGATCAACTAACAAAAACGGATAACGTTGGGGAAGATGCTGAAAAATATTGTAAATATCAATGCTATTCATTTAGTCATCCAAACGTACTCAAAAGTTTTTTTTTGATGTATACACACACTAGTCAAGTTTATTTTCTAATGTGCGTAAACGTTGTGCCATTTTATCAAGATGTTTGAATCTATGGTAATTTCTATGCCAATATCGGTTGGACTCTAAGGGAGTTCCCGAAGAATAAACGCCTGGTTCACGGATGGATTGTAAAACGATTGAGCCACCTGTCACAATCACATGATCCACTAAATCAATATGACCTACGATACCGACACCTCCACCAATCATACAATAACGACCTATCTTGGTGCTTCCCGCAATGCCTACACAACCCGCTATTGCGGTATGTTCACCGATTTGAACATTGTGTGCAATTTGAATTAGGTTATCTAGTTTAACACCTTCGCTAATTACCGTATCAGACAATGCACCTTTATCTATGGTAGTATTAGCACCAATTTCCACATCATCACCAATGATAACCCCGCCTAATTGGGGGACTTTTACCCATTTTCCTGCATCATTTGCATTGCCAAACCCATCCGAACCAATTACAGCACCTGGATGAATAATAACTCGTTTTCCAAGTTGTGTGCCAGAGCATAAGGTCACATTAGCTATCAGTTGACAACTATCGTCAATTTCAACACCATTGCTAATAACGCAACCTGGCCCCACAATAACATTCTTACCAAGTTTAGCTCCTGCTTCGATAACAGATTGCGCGGCGACTGAGACTGTTGAATCCAAAAGTGCTTTTGAACTCACCCAAGCACTTGGATGAATCCCAGGCGGTTTATGAATCTGTGGATTAAAAAAAGTGGCAGCCCGTGCGTAACCTAAGTAAGGATTATCCATCACCAGTTTGGGTACAGGACAAAGCGATTGATTTTTGTGGGTTAAAATCACAGCAGCCGCACGAGTTAGCACTAATTCTTCACGATACAAATTATTGGTAAAAAAGCTTATTTCTTGGCTATTTGCCTGTCCTAAAGCGGCAATTCCTAGAATAGGTAAATCATCTGAAGTTGCGTCTTCAAGTTTAGCACTGATATGGGTGGCTAATTGAGAAAGGCTGATGGATATTGTCATAGTTATCTGATCTAACGATAATTACGGCTCTTCCGTTGCCTTAGGAGTCTTAAAACTCTATCTGTAATATCGACTCGTTTACTTGCCCAAACAACACCTTCGCTAAGAATAAAGTCATAAGACTCCTTCTTTGCTAAATCTTGAATGACTTCGATAATAACTTTTTGGATTTTATTGAGTTCTTTATTGCGACGAATATTATAATCCTCCCTGAACTCTTCCTGTTGACGTTCTAAATCACGCCGTTTATCTCTAATTTTTCGGCTAAGTTCAAGTGTTTCAGCATCACTCATAATGGCTGCATTTCTGCTAAAACGTTCTTCCAATTTTCTAATTTTTTGCCTAGCACTCACAAGTGCTTGCTGTTTTGGCGCGAATTTTTGCTCCAAGCTTTTATTGGCTCTTTGAACTTGTGGAGCTTTATCCATAACCTTAATAGCATTGACAAAACCAATTTTTAGTTCTGCTGCTACTTGAGAAGACAAAACACTACAGAACAAAGCAACAATCAAATAAAAATAACATTTTTTCATGTTAGTTGTTAGTTGTTAATTGTTAATTGTTAATTGTTAATTGTTAATTGGGAGCGAGGCTTTTACCTCAATTTATGATTTTTATCTTCCAATTAGCCATTAATTATTACCAATTAAAAGTTGTACCAATGGTGAATTGAAACATTTCTGTTTGATCACCTTCTCTATTATTTAGCGGTTTTGCTAAACTAAAACTTAAAATGCCTAAAGGCGATAACCAGATAGCAGATAATCCCGTTGAATAACGGAGTTGGTTTGTATCAAAGTTTTCATTAGTTCCATATACATTTCCTACATCTACAAAAGTAGATAGTCTAAATGAGCGAACATTTTTAGTAAATGGTATTGGCAAAATTACTTCGACATTGCCAACCACTTTTAAATCGCCCCCTAATGGTCGCCAGTTAGAGTCTAAAGGTCCCAAGGTATTTTCCCTAAAACCACGCACAGTTCGAGGCCCACCAGCCGTATAATTTTCAAAAAAAGGTAAATTTTTATCATTGCCATATCCATCCCCATAAGCAACTTGACCTTTGAATAAGAGGATATAATCTTTTATCAGAGGATACAACCATTGGTGACGATAACTGATTTTATAATAACTAATATCGCTAAATGGTAAAGCAACTTGAGCACTGAGAGATTGTAACATACCTCTGTCAGGAAACAAGGCACGATTACGTGTATCATGTCGAAGACTCGCCGTAAGACGATAGGAAAGGTAATTATTACCATTAGTCTCAATAAAATCAAATACTTCTTTTGCACTAGATAGTGTGGTATTAAGTGTGGTATTGTCAAAAGCAGCACCGATGTTGAAAAAATTAAACTCTGTAAGAGGTAAACCATAATTGAGAGTAGTTCCATACCTATCCATCGTATAACGACTCAAATTGGCTTGTTCAGCATCTGTAGTGCGATAAAAAATATCAAAACCTCGACTCACTCCATCTATTGTAGTATAGGGATTAAAGTAAGAAAAACGATAAACAGTTTGGACTTTACTGTTATTAAATGTCAACCCAACACGATTACCTGAGCCTAAAAAATTCTCTTGGACAATACTCGCATTAAAGACTACCTTTTGAGTTTGCGAATAGCCAACACCTGCCAACAAATTGCCTGATGGCCTTTCTACAACACTATAATTGAGGTCAACAAGATCGGAGGTACCAGGTATTCGTGGCGTTTCAACAGTCACCTCTTCAAAAAAATTCAACCGTTCCAGACGAGTTTGTGAACGCTTTATATTTTTAGTTGATAAAAATCCTCCTTCCATTTGACGCATTTCACGACGCAATACCTCATCACGAGTTTTGGTATTGCCTTTAAAGTTGATTCGTCGCACATAAACTCGTTTGCCAGGGTCTATAAAAATATTTAAAAAAACGGTTTTATTTTTTGAATCAATTTCAGGTACTGCATTGATATTGGCAAATGCATAGCCCTCATCACCAATCCGTTCAGAAATGGCTTCCTTACTTTTACTGAGTTTTTTGCGCGAAAATACATTCCCTGCTTTAATAACCATTCTATCAAATAACTCAGCTTTGGGGACAATTAAATTACCAACCAATTTTATGTCAGAAACCGTATATTTGTCACCTTCAGTCAGATTGATAGTAATATACACCTTTTTTTTGTTAGGTGTAATAGAGACTTGAGTTGAATCAATATTAAAATTAATAAAACCGCGATCCAAATAAAAAGAACGTAATGCTTCCAAATCGGCGGCCAGTTGTAATGAAGAGTACTGATTATCCCCTGTGAAAAAAGAGAACCACCCCCCTGTACTCAATTTCATTTCATCCACTAAATCATTATCACCATGCGCTTGATTGCCAACAAAAGTAATTTGGTGAATTTTAGCAACAACACCTTCAGAAATGTCGATTTGTATCCCTACGCGATTGCGCCTTAATGGCGTAACGGTGGACTTGATTTGGACTGCGTATTTACCCAAGTTAAAATAGAGACGTTGCAGTTCCAGTGTTACTTTATCAAGTAATGAACGATTAAATACCCGTCCTTCTGCAAAACCAATATTTTTTAAAGCCAGCGTCAGTTCCTCCGTCTCCATTTCTGTATTGCCTTCAAAGGTAATTTTAGAAATGGCAGGACGTTCTGTTACGACCACAATTAAAACATTATCCTTTCGTTCTAAACGTATATCTTTAAAGAAACCCGTTTTGAATAAGGCGGAAATAGCAGCATTTCCTCTGTCTTTTGAAAAATTTTCACCCGGTTTTACCGGCAAGGAATTAAAAACGGTTCCCGCTGAAATTCGTCTTAATCCTTCTAATCGTATGTCCTCAACGACAAATGCTTCAAAGGCATCTGCCATGGAATGATTGAGTACAATACCCAAAATGATAAACCTTATGAATTTCATAATGTGTTTGGATAAATAGCAACTCTAACTAAATAGTCGTTCTAAATCATTAAAAATTGCAAGTCCCATTAAGCCGAACAACAATGTTAACCCAATACGTTGTAGAAAGTATTCAGTATTTTCAGTGACAGGGCTACCCTTAAGCCATTCTATTAAGAATAATAATAAGTGGCCACCATCAAGTAAAGGGATAGGTAGTAAATTGATAACTCCCAAACTAACACTCACTAAACCCAAAAAAGATAAGAAAGCACTTAATCCAATTTGAGCAGATTTACCCGCATATTCTGCAATACTGATAGGTCCGCTAATATGTTGATAGGAAACTTGTAAGGTTAACATCTTGACCATCACGCGCAATGTTAAAACACTATATTCCCAAGTGTTTGAAACCCCTTGTATCAAAGCATCAAATAAACCATAACGCTCAAAAACAAACTCTGGTCTATAATTGGCATAAACCCCCATTCGTCCCTTACTATTAACATTATCAGGAATTAAGGTTAACTCCACTATCTGATGGTTTCGCTCAATTTCTGCGTGAATTTCCTTTCCAGGATGTTGACTAACATAAAGTGCCCACGCTCTCCAATCCTCAATAGGCTTTTTATCCAAAGCAATCACTTTATCACCAGTTTGTAAGCCTGAAATTGAAGCCGCACTGTTTGGTATAATATCGCCAAGGATTGCGGGAAATAGCTGTATGCCTAGCTTATTAAAAAACTGTTTATCAACAATATCATCAATAGTAAAATCCGTTAAGTTTAAGGATAAATCCCGTTGATAACCCCGTTCATCTTGTACTGAATAACTGACTTCATTCTTATTATCAAGCAATTGATGTAAAGTGCTTTGTATCACACGTTCCCAACTTTTGACAGGTTGTTCATTAACGGAAACAATGGCATCACCAGGCATAAAACCTGCCTGCTCGGCCACACTTTGAGGTGTGACATCATTTACCAAAGCTTTTATACCCGTAACACCCACCATAGACATTGCCGTATAAGCGACAATTGCAAACAAAAAGTTAAACAAAGGGCCAGCCACTACAATAGCAGTACGCACTTTTAGGGATTGTTGATTAAATGCACGAGGTAAATCTTTCTTTGATACTTCACCCTCGTGTTCATCAAGCATTTTAACATATCCGCCCAAGGGAATGGCTGCAATAACAAATTCGGTTTTATCAACCCCAAAACGGCGCGACCAAAGCGGTTTTCCAAAACCGATTGAAAAACGGAGGATTTTTACCCCCAAACGTTGTGCTACCCAATAATGACCAAATTCATGCACGGTCACTAAAATGCCAATAACAACAATAAAAGCAAGTAAAGTTTGTAAAATTACCATGTAATGGTTAATGATTAATGGTTAATGGTTAAACGATTAACGACTTCAGAGGCTAACTCACGAGCATGGGCATCATCCTCAAGAATCATATCTATTGATGTCACAATACGGCCACTTAAATGGGATAAAGTTGTTTCAATCACTTTAGGAATAGTGGTAAAACGCATAAGTCCCTGCAAAAAAGCCTGTACAGCCACTTCATTAGCCGCATTCAAGATAGTGGTCGTTGTGCCGCCCGCTAACATAGCTTCTTTCGCTAATTGTAAACAGGGAAAACGGGTAAAATCAACTGCTTCAAAATCCAAACGAGCAATATCAACCAAATTTAAGCGGGAAACGCCAGAGGAAATACGCCGTGGCCAAGCTAAAGCATGTGCTATCGGGGTACGCATATCAGGATTGCCCAACTGTGCTAAGACAGAACCATCAATATATTCAACAAGAGAGTGAATGATACTCTGTGGATGTAGTACGATTTCTATAAAATCAGGTTCGGTGGAAAAGAGCCAACAAGCTTCAATGAGTTCCAATCCTTTATTCATCATAGTTGCAGAATCTACCGAAATTTTTTTGCCCATTTTCCAATTGGGGTGAGCACACGCCTGTTCAGGCGTTACTTCATGCAATTGTTCAAGAGAATAGGTGCGAAATGGTCCACCTGAAGCCGTGAGTAGGATGCGACGAACTCCTCCACTTTGGATCTTTTCTGGGTTATTTTCAACGGCAACAGTGGGAGTCTGTGTGTTTGGCAAGCATTGAAATATAGCATTGTGTTCACTGTCAATCGGCAATAATTCAGCCTGATGTTGCCACACTGCTTCCATAAATAACTGCCCTGACATCACCAAGGCTTCTTTATTGGCTAACAAAACCCTTTTACCTGCCTGTGCTGCTGTCAAGGTAGGTAGTAAACCGGCACTGCCAACGATAGCTGCCATCACCATTTCTACCTCAGGCAAACGGGCGACAAATGTTAATCCTTCGAGGCCACTTAAAACTTGAACAGGGGCATTTACTTTTTTTAAACGTTGCTCAAGTTGGCAAGCCGCATCCTCATCGGCCATCACGGCAAAGCGAGGTGTCCATTCAAGACACAATTTTTCTAACTTATCCACCTGTCGGTGTGCAGTTAGCGCAATGACTTCAAATTCATGAGAGTGCTGTTGAATAACACTAAGGGTATTTAGGCCAATAGAGCCTGTTGCTCCTAGTATGGTAATCCCTGTCAAAATAGTAATCCTAGTAAAATTAAACCCATGACAAAAAAGGGAGCAGCGGCTGTCAAACTATCAATGCGGTCAAGTACTCCGCCATGCCCTGGTAATATTTGACCACTGTCTTTGATACCCATTTGACGCTTAAATAAACTTTCCAACAAATCTCCCACAATTGACACTATTACTGTTAGCAAACACAATAACATAAATAATAAGAAAATCGTTAATGACATTGATTTAAAGACAGCATAACATAGTGACACGAGAGAACCTATCAGTAAAGCACCCATTACACCCTCCCACGTTTTTCCAGGACTGATTTTGTCAGCTAATTTTATTCTACCCCAACGTTTACCCACAAAGTAAGCACCGCTATCAGCTGCCCAAATTAATATCAATAAAAACAGAACCCATTGTCCGCCATCATTACGTCCATGCAAATGAACGATGGCAATCCAAGCGGGTAATAGAATAAAAAAACCTAATAAAGCTTTAATAAATGGTGACTTTGGTACAGTTGTGTCTAAAAAACCTTGTTGGTAACGTAATATCATAAGTGATGCCACTAACCACCAAAGACAAGCAGCTGTTAATAAAAAAACCATGCTTGGTTGATGCCAAAACCAATAAATAGCAAAGAGAGCTATACCGATAAAAATGGTATAAATAGCTCGTTTTGCCCGAGTATGGAAACCACATAAACCAGCCCATTCCCATGCACCAAGCAGGGTAATAAAAGAAATTACTTGCGCCACTGTTTGTGAAGATAAAGTGAACACCCATACTATTAAGGGAATTAAAATAAGGGCAGTGAGCAAACGTTGTTTAAGCATTTTCGGAAACCTGCTCGCCTGTGCGCCCGAAGCGACGTTGACGGGTAGCAAAAGACTCTAGTGCTTTATCTAAAAGAACTTTATCAAAATCAGGCCATAAAGTATCAGTAAAAAACAGTTCGGTGTAAGCCAATTGCCACAACAAAAAATTACTGACTCGTTTTTCACCACCAGTACGAATAAATAAATCAGGCTCAGGTAAATTTGCTAAGCATAACTGTGCTTCAAAAAGCTTTTCATTTATTTCGTGGCATGGCAGGATGCCTTGTTCAACGTGCGATGCTAAGCGTTTTGCAGCTTCAACAATATCCCAATGTCCGCCATAATTTGCAGCAATTACCAAAGTTAAACCTGTGTTATGTTCAGTGAGTTTTTCAGCTTGAGCAATCAGTTGTTGCAATTTGTCAGAAAAAGCATCACGAGCACCAATAATCTGTAAACTCACATTGTTTTTATGTAAATTATTGATTTCCCGTTGCAACGCACTCATAAATAGTTCCATGAGTAAATTGACTTCTTGTGTGGGACGTCGCCAATTTTCGCTACTGAATGCAAACAGTGTTAACACCTCAATGCCTTTTTCAGCACATAACTTGACCAGAAGACGTACTGTATTAACACCTGCTTTATGTCCAGCGTGACGCGGCAATAGTCTTTTTTTAGCCCAGCGACCATTACCGTCCATAATGATGGCGATATGGTGTGGTAAAAGGTTCTGTGTCATTTTTTTTTATACATCAACAGTTTTTAGCCAAAAGTTTTTTCTAGACTATACAATCAACAAATAATGATAAATCCAAACTTTATAAAAACCCACTAAACTTCCATTAATTCAGTTTCTTTGTCGGCTAATACCGTATCAACTTCGGCAATGAATTTATTCGTCAATTTTTGAATCACCTCGCCTGCATGATGTTCTTCATCTTTGGAAATATCTTTATCATTCATCAAAGCTTTAAGATCATGATTCGCATCACGGCGTATATTACGAACAGCAATCCGTGTACTTTCAGCTTCATTGCGTACAACTTTTACCAAATCACGTCGCCGTTCTTCTGTCATAGCCGGCAAAGGAATACGCAGCAAGTCTCCAACATTGGTCGGATTAAGTCCTAAATCTGAATCTCGAATAGACTTTTCTACTATCGACACGATATTTTTTTCATAAGGAACTACACCTAGTGTTCGTGTATCTAGCACAGTGACATTAGCAACTTGATTGATGGGGACGTTAGTACCGTAATAAGGGACAGTGATGTGTTCTAGTAAGGAGCTATGAGCACGCCCCGTCCGAATTTTAACAAATTCCCCTTTCAAGGCTTTAATAGTTTTTTGCATACGCTCGATAGCATCAAGTCTAATCATTTCACTCATTTCACTCATTTTACTTATCACTCCTCACTATAAATCAGCGTTCCTTCATCAAAACCTGAGATGGCACGATCAAGAGCATCCACTTTATTCATATTGATAACTCGTAACGGTATTTTATTATCCCGACAAAGAATAACCGCAGTGGTATCCATCACACCCAACTTTTTTTGTATGACTTCATTATAACTTAACCGTGAAAATCGATGAGCCTTTGGATCAATTTTAGGATCGATAGCATAGACTCCATCCACTTTAGTCGCTTTAATCATTAAATCGGCATCCATTTCAATAGCTCGTAAGCTAGCCGCAGAATCTGTTGTAAAAAAGGGATTGCCCGTGCCTGCTACAAAAATCACTACTCGTTTCTTTTCCAAATGGCTAATAGCCTCTCGGTGAGTGTAGTTTTCGCAAATTGCATCAATGTGAATGGCTGACATGACACGGGCTTCTATACCTGTTTTTTGTAAGGCACTTTGCATAGCCAACCCATTTATAACGGTAGCAAGCATTCCCATGTAGTCAGCTGACACTTTTTCAATACCTGTCGCTTTTAGGCTGACACCGCGAAAAATATTGCCCCCACCAATAACAAGTGCGAGTTGTACCCCTTTTTGTATAATGTGACACAATGCTTGGGCAACGCGGTTTACACTGATCGCGTCAATACCAAATGCGGTATTGCCCATCAATGCTTCACCGCTGAGCTTTAATAAAACACGATGATAGACTGGAGAGACTTCAGACATAGTGAACTCTCATTGATTTATTGATTTGATGCATTAAATAAATAGGGTATCTAAAAAAACGTTCATCCGGCTAGTTGGCCTCTTGCAATTGCTTCACTTCATCGGCAAAATTGTCGGTTTTCTTTTCAATGCCATCACCCACTTCAAAACGTTCAAAATGAGTGACACTGGCATTTGAAGTCTTCAATAATTTTTCCACCGTTTGATCAGGGTCTTTGACAAACGGCTGACCTAATAAAGTGATTTCATTTAAAAATTTATTCAAACGTCCTTCAACCATTTTTTCGATGATTGGAGCAGGTTTCCCACTCTCAACAGCTTGAGCGGTAAAAATTTCTTTTTCCTTGGCAATGGTTTCGGCAGGGACAAAATCTTTTGAAACACACAATGGACGACTGGCGGCAATGTGCATGGCAACATCTTTTGCTAATTGAGTATTACCCCCTTGCATAGACACCAAAACACCGATTCGTGTACCATGTAAATAGACACCTAAACAATTATCGCTTACCACGTCTACCATAGCAAACCGTCGCACGTTAATGTTTTCACCCAGTTTGGCAATCAACTCTTTACGAGCCTCTTCAATGGTTTTTTTGAAACCTTCCAAGGGCATTGCCATTAATACTTCTAAATTTTTAGGATTTTTGTGTAAAAGAGTGCTTCCTACTGTCTTACAAAAATTTTTAAAGTCATCTCCTTTAGAGACAAAATCCGTTTCACAATTCACTTCTACCATTGTGGCCTGGCTATTATTTTGTTGTATAACAATCAATCCTTCGGCAGCGATTCGTCCCGCTTTCTTGGCCGCTTTGGCTTGACCCGATTTACGCATCGCTTCAATAGCGGCTTCAATATCGCCAGAATGACCCACCAATGCTTTTTTACATTCCATCATACCAGCACCAGTACGCTCACGCAGCTCTTTCACTAATGCTGCTGTAATTTTCATTTATTCAAAACCTCATTGTTTATACTTTTCAAAGATGTTTTCCACATATTACCATTTTGGCAAGCCCTCAATTTTCAAAATCAGTTTTTGCACACATAACAATCGAGGCAAAAATTTTTGCCTCGATCCGAGATGGGGTAATTTAATGAATGGTTATCAAAAATAGTGAGTTATGCATCAACTGTAGGCGATACAGGAGTAGATACAGAAGTTGGAGTACTTTCATCAACTTCTTCTACGAAATCGTCTTCATCCGTCACCACCTGTAAACTAGCTTGACGACCCTCAAGAATAGCATCTGCTATCCCGTTGACATATACAGTGATAGCACGAATAGCATCATCGTTGCCTGGAATCACATAATCAATATTCAAAGGGCTATTATTAGTATCTACCACACCAACAACCGGAATATTTAACTTACTCGCTTCTTTAACCGCAATTTTTTCATAGCCCACATCAACAATGAACAAAGCTTCAGGTAAACCACTCATATCTTTAATCCCCCCCAAGCTACGTTCTAATTTTTCTAATTCACGGGTGTGGGATAGTGCTTCTTTTTTTGTTAGGCGAAGTAATGTGCCATCTTGTGTGAGAGTCTCAAGATCTTTGAGACGTTTGATAGAAGCTTTAACTGTTTTATAATTGGTTAGCATACCCCCTAACCAGCGACGATTTACGTAAGGCATCCCACAGCGATTAGCGGCTTCTTTAACTACTTCCTGTGCTGCTCGTTTTGTTCCTACAAATAAGATCGCGCCTTTTTTAGTAGCTAATTTTCCCAGAAAGTTAGCTGCTTCATTATACAGGGGCAAGGTGTTTTCTAAGTTGATAATGTGAATTTTATTTCGCTCTCCAAAAATATACGGGGCCATTTGAGGATTCCAATAACGAGTCTGGTGGCCAAAGTGTACCCCTGCTTCTAGCATTTGACGCATAGAAATATTTAACATGAATGTTGTTGCTCCAATTGGGTAAGTCCTTTATCAAAATCAGTTTTTGCACACAAAATACTGATTCTAAGAAGATAATTTCTAAACTCCTATACAAATATATTTCAAT
>JAUCGK010000419.1 GCA_030378085.1 Candidatus Parabeggiatoa sp. HSG14 | reverse complement strand
AGGATGAACAAGAACCGCTACCTCCAACAACGCAAATGCTAAAACTCAATGCAGGTCAAGGATTTACCGAAGTAGGTAACTGGACATTTGAAGGAATTCAAAACTTGCGAGCTGCTTTTGCAGATGTCATCTTAGTCAATTCAGCAGGTTGGTACGGCCCTGTGTTATATGATGATGTGGCTATGACAGCAGATATACCAGAACCTTCAGTACGGAGTTCTAAAATGCTTCCCTCCTCTTATCAAAGTGGTTGCGATGTTTATCAATTGAAACCTGAACAAGAACCGCTGTTACTCAAGCATCTTGAAACATGTCCTTATAATGATGAAGGCTTGATACTCACAGCAACGCAAGCTTGGTTCACTGAAGGATTTGCGGGTATATCAACTATAGATTGGTAAAAAGCATTTGTGATGCTATCGCTTTTTTTCTGGTTCACGAAGTTGTAACCGATTCACATAACAAAAGCGTTGAGTTGGGATGCAAAAGCAAACTAACTGGATTCCTACGCTGGCGCGTCAATGCCATTAAGTTAAGCCTTGGAGTCCTTTCGAGGTTGTAAGTTTTTGCGCGCAAAAACTTAAACCTCGAAACCTTTAGGTTTGGAAGTCTTTGATTTTAATTTGAATCAGCCAAACCTGAAGGTTTGGACTCCAACAAATTTTCCTTAACTTAATGGCAGTGACGCTGGCGCGTGGGAATCAGAAAAATTGGTGGGCAAAATTCATTTTGCCAATTAGAGTGTAACCCCTCGCAAAATAAATTTTGCACTCATTTATTCACTTTTGGAAGTACAGTGCGTAACATCAGTTCTTTATTACCCACCGCAATATCAGTTGGCACGTCAATATAAGGAATTGACAAAGTTCCCGTTTCAACCGCATAAGTCGCGGGACATAATGAATTAGAGTCCTCCATTATTTTGAGTAACGGTTTTATTCATGAATCTAAAGCGATTGGTGGTATCAAACACTTGCTTTAAACTGCCTGTCCACAATTCCATTCCACCTTTGCTTTATTTTTTATTCTTCTCACATTTTTTAGCTCAATAACAGCCGCTCATGCCCATGGAGATTATGAAGGTTTATTTGTGATTTTTATGTATGTTGCCCTGCCTTGTTTGGTGATATTTTTAGGGTTCATCATCACCTCAACTGTTTTTTTGATACAGCACCGCTCAACATCAGCGAGACGAAAATATGGAGAAGTGGCTCAGGTTTTATCAATTCTCTTGATATTTCCCATTTCTGAATCAGAAATTTTCTATTGCGGAGGCATTACAAATTGATGCCATACAGGACACCATTCTTTATCAGACAAACTCCCATTGGGATGTTTAAATCCATTGGGATTATTGCAGTATTTGCTAATTTCAATCATAGAGCGAGAGGGTTCTTGTAAATAGACTTTTACAGAAGAAGTGTCTGCATTCCCTGCTATTGTTTCTCCCTCAAAACGAGGTTGAGGTGGCATGACAAGTTTATGCCAATCGGGACACCACTCAAAATCAGAAAGGCTCCCCATCATTGGATATTTATAATTTTGAGGTTTTTTACAATGATCGGTAATGACACGCATAGAACGATAAGGCTCCATAGCGTGTGGTGATATGCTCATTGCTTCACCTAATGGAGAATCATCTATTCTTTCAATATCTAAAACTGGGGAATTTCCTGAATCTGAGATTGTGGAATTTTTTGAATCAAGCATCCAAGTGCCTTCAGTAAAAAGGTAAATTAATTCTTGACCTCGAAGTGTTGGCTCAATAAAATTGCTACAGTGCATTGTAACGACAACTTGCTCAGGTATATGATTAACGATGGAGTTATCCTCTGGATTTAAAATAACGAATTGTTTATTATGAGTAATTTTTTTTATTATTGTATCTGTTCCTTGTTTTAATAAACCTTCAACAAACGCATTGAAAATATCATCAGACACCGATTTTTTGTGTTGTGTCTGATAGTTATTAAGAAATTGAGTGGTTTCTTCGCCTACTTTGAAGGCATAGTGTTTTTGCAAACGAATCCTCGCCTCTGAAATATCCACATCATTAGCAAGTTCTTCAGCATAAACAAAACCACTCACTAAAATAATCATCGCATGGCTTATCAATATCCATCGACGGCTTTTAAATAAAGTATTCATTTTTTTGTCTCCAATGAGCAGCACTGGGATCGTTCACACAAGGGCAACCACAAGGGATTGCCCCTACACAACACGATGATTTGTAGAGGCAATCCTTTATGGTTGCCCTAATTATTTCATGCATATTTCTAAGGAATGAGGATTAAATAAAATCCGAATATTAAACCTGACAGGTTTTGAAAACCTGTCAGGTTTGAGCCTCAACGTTGGGAGTTATTAAATCCTCATTCCTAAGCAATACCTTCGCTAATGCCAAAATTTGTTGGTTCATTAAAAGTTGGGAGAAATTCGCTATTATTTTGTGTATATCACCGTTGCAATTCATCAGGACTGGTTAATAATCCATGACGTGTTATATGTTTGAACGTACTGATTTCTTTAGAGGAATAGGTGTTGCAGTTTTGTAGCGATATAGGTTTATTTCCAAACAAAGAAGGTAATACTTCGAGTCCTGTAAAATCTTCTATCGTTGAATCAATGAAAATTTCGCCGTTTCTACCAAATGTGGAAGAGGCATTTAAAATGCTATCACTGGATTCTATAAAATGTTCTGCCGCAATTCTGATGTTGCCCCCATCGCCTTGAAATCCAGTGGTAGTTAATTTGCTGTTGTCAAGAATAGAAAATAGGGGATTACCAATCGTGATATTGCCCCCACTATCTCGTTTGTTATCACCTGCTGCCTTTGTTGTAATTTCGCTGTCGATGAGGTGAAGATGATTATTGAGTTGGATATCTATGTCACCTCCTGCTGAATATTCTGATTCCGTGGTAATTTTACCCTGATGCAATACCATATCGTGAACAGCAGTTATTATAATATTGCCTGCATTGCCGATACCTTTACTTCCAGATTGAATCGCGCCGTTATTTTCTATTCTTAGTTGGGGGGTTGATAGTATTATTTTGCCTCCTTGCCCTTGTGTAAAGGTATTACTCTGAATACCACTGCGTTGTTTTCCTGCTTTACCATTAACTAATATTGCTCCTAAACCATTGATTAATACCGATTCATTAGCATGTATGATTAAATTTCCTCCGTTTCCCGTATCTTGTGTTTGGGATTTATAACTATTCGCTGTAATTTGCGCTCCGTTTTTTAAAGTTAATTGATTTACTTGCACAAAAATGTTGCCCGCATCAGCAGAGCCAATTGTTTCTGTTCTGATTTCTCCCACATTATCCATCATGAGTTCGTGAGCAGTAATGTTAATTTCTCCCCCTTTTTTATCATTAAATGTCCTGCTTGAGATTGCACTATTAGAAGTATTTTTCTTACCTTCATAATTAAGTCCAATCATAAATCCATCAATCAACACACTTTCTTTGGCATTGATATGGATTTTGCCAGAATCTCCCGTTGTATATTCCAACGCACCTCCATTAATTTGTGAGCCTTCTGTCAAGCTCATTCGATTTGCTATCATATTAATATTTCCGGCATTACCACTGGCATCTCCCCAATAACGATTATTTTTATAAGTATTTGTCGTAATACGCGCCGCATTTTTTAAAATGATATCATCGGTGACTTGAAGATTAACGCCTTGTCCATTTTCCTCACCGAAAGTATCGGCAAAAATATAACCATTATCTAAAATCAACTGCCCAGCTTTAATCATAATTTCGCCACCACCGATGCCACTGCTATCTATATTTGCGAATGCTCTCACACTATTCATAGCATTTTGTGTAGAATCGGTAATTGTGATTTTGCCCAATTTTGTAAAAGTATTGTTGAGTAAATCCATAGATTGAATGGGTACTTCCCCTTGGGAAGCAAGACTGGTTAAATGGATTTTGCCACCTAACGAAGTAAGAATACCTCCTCTTAATATTTTTCCATCCGCAAAAGCTAACGTTTTACCTCGAATAAAAATATCTCCCCCAGTAAACGCTAAGGTTTCACGAGGAAATATTTCTAAGAGACTACCATTCACTTCAATAGCACCTATGTTATTATCAAGAAAACCAAACGCTGACGGCGGGGCTGTTGTCAAAAGACTCTTTGCAGGGTTGATGGCATCAAAACGGCCATTATTTCCTAATCGAAGATAATCCGCAGTGCTGATATATAATGAACCTTGAATATCTAATCGCGCATTTTCACCAAACATCATACCCGCCGGATTAATAAAATACATATCGGCATTGGGCATTTCCGATTTTAATAAACCATTAATGTAGGAAGGTTGTCCACCTGTCACGCGGCTAATCACGTTCTCAATAGAATTTGGCCCACGAAAAGTAGCACTTTCAGGATGATTCAGATTAAATGCCTTGAAACTATGGAATAAATGAGTGCCTACTTGTTGTCCAAGATTGGCATCAATCACAAAATGTGGTCCCGTTAATTGATGAGCCGTTCCTAAACTGCCATCAAAAACTACTTCTGCATAAGCAACAGCACTTAATAATCCTAAAAAAATGAAGTTCAATAAATATTTCACGATAATTACTCCCTTAAAATGTTTTCAAAGCGATTGATAAAATATTTGTTTTAAAATTAAAAAATATGATAAAATAAAAATTCTTTTTATAGGAGTCCAAACCTTCAGGTTTGGAACACACAAACCTAAAGGTTTGTATTCCAATTTCAATACCTTCAAGTTTGGAACAACGCACAAACCTAAAGGTTTGTATTCCAACCTCAATACATTAAAACCGTCATAAGTAAGGTGTTAATATGTTAATTAAACAACGAATGACTAATGTCGTTGAAAAATGGTTTGTAGTTGAACCCCTTTTTTTTGCGGTTTGGACAACCCACGAATTGAGTATCAATTCAAATATTCAAAATATTCGAGTTGGACAGGGACGCATTGAGTATAATCCTGCTTTTATTGAAGCTCTAAATGATAAAATACTTTATCAAGTACTTCAATTTGAGGTCATGCGGATTATATTGAAGCATCCCTATTTACGGAGAAAAGAACGACAAAGTGTTGCTTATACTGCAAGTAATATTACCATCCAAGAATATATGGAAACGCCACTTGATTTTCCTAATGCAAAACAGACTTTTCAGACGGATGAATATGACAATAAATACTTTGAATTTTACTATCAAAAATTATTAGAGCAAGAAGACAGTAGCTTGACTTTAGAGCAATCCGCTTTTTCTTGTAGTTCTAAACAAAACGGACAACAAAGTAACGATCCCCAAACAAGTAAAGGACAAAGCGATCAAAAAACGGAGGATTCAGAAAGACAGGAAGAAGAACAATCGCCAGAAAAAACACAAGATGATGAATCAGGAGAAGCAGAAAAATCAGAAGAAAAATCATTGGAAAGCACATCCGCCAAGAAAGATGATAAACAAACAAAAATAGATCAATATATCGATCCCCTAAAAAGTGGCATGGAAAATACAGAACTGTGGGATGCTAATGAATATTATAGCAACCAAATCAATGATAAGATAGAATTGGCACAGGAAAATAATTCTTGGGGAACGATTCCAGGGCGGGTTCAAGAACGGATTTTAGCCACTTTAAAACCAAAAATCAATTATCGGGAAGTACTCAAATCATTTAGAGCAAGTATTCTTTCTGTCAATCGTGTTTTGACTCGAATGAAACCCAGTCGTCGTTATGGTTTTTTATACATGGGTAGTCGTCGGGATTTTTGTACTCAACTTCTATTTGCTGTAGATGTCAGTGGTTCTGTTAGTAGTATAGATATCCAAAAGGCGTTTTCAATAATCAACCAATTGTTCAAATATGGTATTCAAAGTGTAGATGTTCTTCAGTTTGATGCTGAGATTAAAGGAAAACCGCTGTCTTTGAAAAGAGCTAAGTATAAAGTGCAAGTACTTGGACGTGGTGGTACAGAATTTCAGCCCGTGTTAGATTATATTGATACGGATAAGAACTATGATGGACTTATTATATTTACTGATGGTTGGGCTCCCGTTCCCAATCCACCGAAAAATAGACGAACAAGAGTCCTTTGGCTTTTTAATAATGAAAACAATTACGAAAAAATGAAAGATGATTTAAGACTAATTGGACGCTCAACTTTTATTAAAGAAAACTGAAATACCTGTTGTTCCCTTTCTTAACTTAGGAATGAGAATTTAATAATTTCCATGTTTGAGGCTCAAACCTGACAGGTTTTAAAAACCTGTCAGGTTTAAGATTCGGATTTTATTTAATCCTCATTCCTTAGAAAGGGACTTGTACTTGAGGCAATTGGGAAACGCTATATCAAAATAAATCTTGTCAATCCTTTAATCCGTTTAATTTTGTTCAAAATTTTTTGATTGGTAAAGGTATTGCTTAAAAATAATGACTTATGGTTGATAATAAAAATATGACTGATAAGAATAGTAAAATTTATCCGGAAAATGAACTACAAAATTATCCGATTGATAGTCTATTAATCCGCTCAGAAAAGAGAACGGTTTATGAGATTACAAGAAGGATTAATCAGCAAAAACCTAATCAAACCCAATTTATTTTAAATCCTTATTTTCAAAGGGATTTTTTTTGGAGTAAGGAAAAACAAAGTAAGCTCATTGAATCTTGTTTAATGCGTGTCCCTTTACCGGTTTTTTATTTTGCTGAACAAGAAAATGGTAATATAGTAGTTGTAGATGGATTACAACGTTTAATTGCTTTAAAGCGTTATTTATCTAACGAATTTGCATTACAATTCACCTACAAAAGCCCATTACAAGGCCAAACATTTGAACAGTTATCGCCAAAATTACAAAATCGTCTTGAGGAAACGCAATTAATTTTATATATCATTGATTATCAAGTACCTGAATTGATTAAATTAGAATTATTTGAACGTGTTAACAGTGGAGAATCTCTGACTCGTCAGCAAATGCGTCATGCTTTGTATAATGGCTCTAGTACTTATTGGCTTAAAAAACAAGCACAAAACGATTTATTCAAAAAAAATACGGGTTTTACTAAAAATCCATGTAAAGAGATGCGAGATTGTGAATATATTAATCGTTTCTGTGCTTTTATTTTGTTAGGTATAGATAACTATCATGACAACATGGATCAATTTTTAGCAGAGACACTCAAATACATGAACGAAATGACAGACAGTGAACTGAACGAACAGGCCGAAAAATTTCAACGCAGTATGGTAAATAATAATAATGTATTTGGGGACTTTGCTTTTCGTAATTCTCATTCAAAAACGAGAAAATGTCGTTTAAATATTGCATTGTTTGATGTATTTTCAGTGTGTTTATCGAATTACTCTGAAACAGAAGTTAGCCAACAAAAAGATAAAATCAGTCAGGCTTTTGGTATATTGATGAACAATAAAAAATTTAAAAGTTCAATCAATTCAAATTTTGCTAAAGCGAACCAAAAATATAACATTGAAGTACGCTTTAGTTTAGTAAAACAGATGCTTAACGAGGTCATGAAATGATATGGAATAGATTACAATTAGATTATTTTAAGTGTTTTGAAAAACTTTCTTTACCGTTAGCCAATTTAACATTGTTGAGCGGTGTCAATTCATCAGGAAAATCTACCGTATTACAAACACTTGCATTGTTAAATCAAACTGCTACCGCGAATGAATGGAGCCATAGTTTATTATTAAATGGCTCTGCCTTGTCTTTAGGAACAGTCGGTGATGTGATTGATAAAAACAAGGCACGTCATCAAGCCGCAGCTATAGAGATCGAAACCGAGAAATACAAATGTACATGGAAATGTCTCAGTGAAGATCGTTCCTCTTATACCATTCCTTTTGAGGAAATAACGCTGCTTGATTTTACTGACAATCAAAAACATCAGTGCGTTATCGATCAGCAAAATATTATTGTCCATCGTCTATTACCAGAAGCACTGTCAGCTAAACTGCCACTTTCTGATATCAAGGACAAAATTTATCAACTCACTTATCTTGGTGCTGAAAGACTTGGTCCGCGGGAAACTTATAAAATTAATACGGTGGATAGACATGATACAGTGGGTTCTCACGGTGAATATACACCGTGGTACTTATTTGCCCATCGCGAAGATGACGTTCATGAATCGTTACGAATTACAAAAAATACTAAGTTGTTACAGCAAACCGAAGCTTATATGAGACTTTTCTTTCCAGGAGTCAGTATTCGTGTGAAAAAGGTGACAGATATCAATTTGGTAACACTTGGTATTAAAACCAGTGAAGGGGGAGATTATCACAGTCCCCAAAATGTGGGTTACGGACTCACACACATTTTGCCGGTTTTAACCGCCTGTTTAGGTGCTAAAATTGGGGATATCATTTTAATCGAAAACCCTGAAGTCCATTTACATCCAGCTGCACAAGCCAATATAGGATTATTTCTCGCTAAAGTAGCTGCCACTGGTATTCAAGTGATTGTAGAAACGCATAGTGATCACGTTCTCAATGGTATTCGTCGTGCTGCAAAAGAGAAGATATTAACTCCTGAAGAAGTAGCAATTTATTTTTTCCGTCAGCGAGAACAGGCAGAATTACAGAAACAACCACAAGTACAAGAAATGTTAGTAGATGCTGAAGGTAATTTGGACGATTGGCCTCAAGATTTCTTTGACCAATTTGATAAAGATACGGCCTATTTTGCTGGTTGGGAGTGATAATAATGGCATTTTTTTTAAATGAATTATCTCTGCACGGTCAATATGCCAATGTAGCAGATTTGAAAAAAGCGACTAAAGTTATATGGCAATGTGGAATTGAAATTAACAAACGAAATGATAATTTTTACTGTCATCATCAGTTAAGTTCATCACCCGCCACACATAATTTGAATTTTAAGGAAGCCATACTTCAAACTCGTGATACAAATTTTATCCGAACAGTTCTTAATTGGATAGCAAAAAGTGGGCCTTTTTGGGAAGACAAAAGATTTCATTCAGAAGATGACTGGTTGGAAGATGAATCTAAAGAAATCATAACAGGAAGTTCCCTGGCAGAAGCCGCTTGGCGGACAACTCAAGGTAAAAAAAACCATACCATTAGCTTTGAACCTTCTCAATTATTTAATAAAGCACCATTGGAAGTGATTTGGAAACGTTCTGATGAAGATGAGCAAGTTATAGAAGTTAAAAACTTCTGGCAAATTGATTCACTGAAGGATTTCCTAAAAAATGACAAAAATAATGACGAAACATCAGTAAATACGTGGCAAGATTTGATACGTCAATGTATTCAACAATATACAAATCTAACCTTTACTGATGACGTAATGCCAAAAAATATTGCTCCTTTTTCTAAAGGCTTTGCTGAGAAGATAAAAGAGTTGTTGGCCATTTTAGATGAATTAAACGTTTGTTTTGAAAAAAATGGTTCATTAAATCAATGTGGTCAAAAGATTATTCAAGATCACTTTCAAGGAGATAAAGCTTTATTTACTGATGAATCTAAGCCTAATAAAAGAAAATACAAAAAAGAACTGACGTTTAAAAAACCAGGGGGAGAAGAAATATCTTGTCCTTTTCATGGAAAAATAAAATTTGGGCGAGAGTTTCGCATTCATTTTAATTGGCCTAAAGAGGAACCGACTGAACCACTTTATATTGTATATATTGGCCCTAAAATTACCAAACATTAATTTTAAACTTCATATAAACCAATAATTTATATAAATTAATACCTTTTGTATCTTCTCTAATCTAAATTTGTTGGAAAAAACCTGACAGGTTTGGGCCAAGTTTTTTTACCCCTGTTTTTTGAGAAGATACTTTTTTTTTCTCTTTTTTTCTCTTAAAAATCATACTCCATTATTTTTTTTGGGAACAATCCTTTCTGGAAGCAATTCAGGGAGAAATGCAAGCTTTGAGGTTGAGGGTTTACGCACAAATTTTAAGAAATACAAAGGAGTCAATGCAATTGCGACAAGTATTTTGCCTGTTATTGAGCTATAATCCATCCAAATAAAACCTGTGATGGTTAGAGTCAGTACTGCTGCTATAATCAAACAAGTTAACCAACCCACTAAATCAGAAGAATTACCCATAAAAGGGATAGTCGTTTTAGCTATCCACAATACAAAAAATAGGCTATAAAAGCCTAAAAATATCATGATAAATCCTGTGAAATTATAATATATTTTATTGAAAAACAATGATATTTTTTCATTTTCAAACATTTGTTCAGCACTCATTGCACCATATTCAAAAAACTCAATTTCATCCCCTGTTTGTGTTTGATAAGGCATTAAGTTTGAATTAACTTGTTTAGCAATAATACTCATTATCTCAGGTTGGATAATTTCAAAACTGATTCGCAAATCTCCAATTTGAGGGTGATCTGGATTATCCCCTATATAGTAGCTTCCGTCTTCAAAATGCAATTTTTTATTCTGTAAAATAGGACGAAGGTTTTCTTGTACTTGCCAAAATGAAGAATCTATGATGGGAAATTTTTGATAAGCATTCATCTTTTCAATAAGGTTTGTAGATAACATAAAATCACCTAGTTTAACCTGTTGAGCAATAAATATCTTTTCCGTTATCAATTGAGGGGGGTTATGGTATTTTGTGGATAATTCAAATTCATTGGAATCAATAACTTGATCCGACCATAGTTGATAATAATTCGTGTCATACCCTTTGAATTGTTCTGTTTGCCACTGATACATTTCCACCACACGTCGTAACTTAATCGCATTAACCGCAACAATTTCAAACAATTCATCCCTTCTTGCCCCATCAACCATTGGATAAGCACTGACGTGAACAAGTTGACCTTCATTAGTTCTTTGTCGAAAAACATCAATTGGGATAACAACATTTTCTCCTTCTGCTAATGTTTTCGCATGATGTACAGCAATGTTCTCGTTTAAAACGAGTTCCCTTACTGCAATAAAGCAAAGAAATAATCCAAGAAATAATCCAATGGGAGTTAATAAAACCGCTACCATACGGGATTCTCGTATTTTTTTAAAAAGCATTTTCTTCCTATTCCTCCTTCTACAAATGATTCAAAAATTTGCCAAAGCTAAAGCTTTGGATTCCAGATAACAATTTTTAGGTTTGATATATTATTTGCTTTTAATTGTCAATTAGAGATAAATTTAACCGACATCCCGTTAATGAAGCCATTTTTAAGTCAGATTGTCCTACAGTGATATTTTTGTTTTTCAAATTAAGGGAGGGAGTGACTTGATGAAATGAGAATTTCTCATCTACTGATTGTAATGAGATCAACCAATTTGATTTCCAGTCATAAGGTGAGGGGGGACTTCCATTAAGATGTTTAACCAGGAATGTGTTTTTTTGTTGGATATTGCAAGACTTTTTAATTTTGGTGCTGGCATCAAAAAAATTGCCCGGCAACACTGCTAATAATTCACCCATATTAGTATCGGGTGAATCAATCTCTATTATTCCACTTATGCCTAATTTTGATGAAGCACTGACCAACGAATCAGTAGAGGCAAGAAAGCGATTAGAAGAAATATTAATATTACCTCCATTACCTTCAAAAGCTTGTGCTTTAACTTGCCCGTGATTTATTGCTATAATGTTAGGTTCTTCAAGAGTAATGTTACCTCCATTGCCAGCACCACCTTTGACGCTTGTTGTGATTTTGCCGTTAAGTAGATAAACTAATTCACCAATATTTAGGGTAATAGCACCACCTTCACCACTTGCAGCTTCTGTTGTCATTTTTGCATGTTCCAAACGTATTTGGTTTTTAGCATCAATCACAATATTACCTGCGTTCCCTTTCCCCCAATTTGAAGAAGCAATTTTAGACTTATGTTTCATATCAAAATCATTCACAGTTAAGTAAATATGACCTGCATCACCACCACCCTTACTAGAAGTATTAATGTCTGCTTCATTAGTGAGGCTCAAGCGTTGCGTTTCTAGCCAAATTTCACCCGCATGACCACTGTCTGCTTCCTTACTCAACGAAACTGCCTCAATCCCAAATCTATCTTTACTCAATTTTCGATTTTTGGTTTTTTCAATATTATGGGGATTTTGAATGGTTATAGCATCGGAGGCATAAATTGTGATATGACCACCATTGCCTGTCCCTGAAGTATTACTGGAAATATTCGCTCTATTCGTTAAGATGACTTTTTCGGCTTCAATGAGGATAGTACCCGCATCGCCTATGGGGTGTTCTGGTTTAGATTGATTCCGTGCAGTTGTTTTTATTATTAACTCATCTGGCGGCGGTGGAGGCGATTTACTTGTATGAGCATCAACGAAAATGGCACTGTGATCAAGCGTAATTGACCCATTCACTTTCAAGATAATATTGCCACCAGTCCCCGAACCAAAAGTACTACTACTAAAAATTGTATTGGTTAAATCTAGTTGTTTTGTAACTACTGAAATCTCTCCAACCCGATCAGCACCTGTTTCACTTCCTTCAAATGCATTGACAGCAATATGACTATCAGATAATGCTGTATTGCCAGTGACGGTGAAATAGATATTGCCACCTTGACCACTATCGAAAGCATTGCTTTCAATAATCGCATTGTCTAAAGTCAATTGTGCGGTTTCTATGGAAATGGTCCCTGCATTACCTGGTTTTTCTGCATACTCTACTTCTTCCAAGTGTTCTGGGCGATGAGTACCGCCTTCCTGACGCTGTATTTCTAATTCACCGGAATTAGCAAAAATGGCTGCATTAGTGAGATTGAAAGATTCAGAGGCTTTAATGTTAATATCACCTCCATCTCCTTCACTAATAGTGGCACTGGAAATAACAGTGTCAAAAACGATTTTTCCCTGATGCATTTTACCCATTTGACTATTCCCAAGAATGTTTAAACGCTCTACTTGGATATTAATTTCACCTTTCTCGCCGTTTTTTTTCGCATTTGCATTAATTTTGCTTTGTTGTAACAGCAATTCACCTCCCTGAATATAGATATCTCCAGCACCCCAACCACTCGTTTTCACAAGAGAGTTATCTGTTATTGTAATATCATTAAACTGATTGACAGTTGTCGTATCTAATCCATTGTTAACAAGGATAACTTCACCAGTGGAACCCGCACTCGCTAGATTGATTTGACCATTAGGAATAGCTAATGTAGCTCCCTTTATCACAAGATTACCACCCACAAGAGAAATTGTTGTTTTAGGATGAGTAAGCAATTTACTACCCTCAACAGATAACGCAGCGGGAGAATCACTCATAAAACCAAACGCCTCAATAGGCGCAACGGTTAAAATACTGTTATTGGGTTGTCGAGCATCAAACCGTCCTTCTTCTCCTAAACGCAAATAATCAGCAGTGCTGGCATGGAAACTTCCTGGCACATCCAACTTAGCATGAGGCCCAAACATTATCCCATACGGATTCAGAAAATACATATTTGCATTGGGAATGGTGGAGCGGATTGTTCCATCAATGTTTGAGGGATTGCCCCCTGTTACGCGGCTGATAATATTGTTGACATGATTAGGTCCAGAAAAAGTAGCACTTTCATGGTTTTTCAAATTAAAGTCTTGAAAACTATGAAAAAGGTTACCTCCCTTATGACTACCTAAATCGGCTCCAATGAGATAATCAGGGCCTGGTAATGCACCACTATGTCCAAGAGTACCATCAGTCGTGATCTCAGCATGAATTGATAAAGTGTTGATTAATAATACGATTGTGAAAAAAATTTTTGATTTCATAATATTTAAACATTTATGGATGTTAGAAAGAATTGTATACATTTCAGCTATTCTATTCCTAGAAAAAATCGGATTTCGTAGACTGAAGAGTGGTATTACGGAAACTTCAGATTGAATTTAGGAATGAGGATTTAATAACTGAAAAAACGCTTGAACCAAACCTGACAGGTTTAAACGTGGACATTATTAAATCCTTAAGTTTGGGATTTTATAAAATTCTCGTTCCTTAGGCTCTATATTCTCCAATTATTTCAATCTTACCCACAATATTTTTATTCAATTCTTTCAAATTTTCTGCTGGAATCCACCATTCTGTATGGTAAGAAGCACCAACTTTTTGAACTTCATATTTATCCATGAAATCTTTTTTGACCAAAAAGCGGGTTACATAACCAACACCACTCTCTTTTATATTCCATTTTGTCGCAATTTCTATAGCATACTTTTCATTAGTCACGGGATAGAAAATGGGTTGTTCCGACAATCTTGGTGGCCATTCTTTATAATTGCTTTCTTTTACTAATTTTAGTTCTTTTGTACCTGTTGGCCTATATAATATGACAGTATCCATCTATTTTATGTAGGACTTTTTATTTTATACTTTTAGCAAATTTATTTACTAGATTTGTATTGTATGGGATTTAAAATTTCTGGAGTCCAAGATTTATCTTGGAAATGCTCAAACTAAAGTTTGGACTCCAGATGAGAGTATAACTAACGATAACAATAAAAATCTGTTGTTAATTCGTTGTGCTATCAGTATATTCTTAAGCGTCCAAATTCATCACTGATAACGCATTCTTCTCAATAAAATTGCGCCTTGGCTCCACTTGATCTCCCATTAAAGTGGTAAAAATTTCATCACAACCCACAACATCTTCAATGTGGACTTTTAGCAAATTACGCGTTTCCACATTCATTGTTGTGTCCCACAATTGTTCAGGGTTCATTTCGCCAAGTCCTTTATAACGTTGGATATGTAAACCACGTCGCGCTTCTGCCATCAGCCATTCCATTACCTCTTTAAAGTGACTTACTGGTTGTTTTTTCTCACCACGTTGCACATAAGCACCTTTTTCTAACAAGCCGTTAAGTGTTTGTCCTAACTCCACAATCGTTTTATACTCGGAGGTATTGAAAAAGTGCTTTCTTAAAACATAAGTGCTTTCAACCCCGTGTGCCGTTAAGATAATATTGGCGGTAAAACTCTCATCTTCATCTATTGGGTGGAGGTTCACTTGGTAACGATGCGATGTCTTTTCCAGTGCGTTTGCCAAAGCATCAAACCACTGTTGAATGTCGGCTTGATTTTGTAAATCGGCATCACCAAGTGGTGGTAAATCAATCATGGTTTCTAACACATCCGTTGGTATCCGGCGTGAGAAACGTTCAATAATTGTCATGACTTGTAAATATTGATGAAACAGTGTTTCCAAAGGTTCACCTGTGATGGGAGGTGCATCCGGATTCACAAACAATCGGGTATTTTGCAAAGCTAATGCCATCAAATAGCTATTAAGCGCATCATCATCTTTTGCATACTGTTCTTGTTTACCCTTAGTGACTTTATACAGCGGCGGTTGTGCTATATAAATATGTCCCCGTTCAATGAGTTCTGGCATTTGCCGATAAAAAAACGTTAATAACAATGTCCTGATATGTTGACCATCTACATCTGCGTCACTTGCTAAAATCACTCGATGGTAACGCAATTTATCAGGATCGTATTCTTCTTCACCAATACCGCAACCCAAAGCGGTAATTAAAGTACCAACCTCAACCGAAGATAACATTCTGTCAAAACGGGCTTTTTCGACATTTAAAATTTTACCTTTCAAAGGCAAAATGGCTTGATATTTTCTATCGCGCCCTTGTTTACATGAACCGCCTGCTGAATCTCCCTCCACAATAAATAATTCTGACAAAGCGGGATCTTTTTCTTGACAATCTGCCAATTTACCGGGTAATCCTGCAATGTCTAACGCATTTTTGCGGCGCGTCATTTCACGCGCTTTGCGAGCGGCTTCTCTTGCACGGGCAGCTTCAATAATTTTACTGGCAACGCTTTTTGCATCGGCGGGATTTTCTAGCAAAAATTCATCTAATTTCTCGGCAACAATTGATTCCACAGCCGCTTTAACTTCACTTGACACTAATTTGTGTTTTGATTGTGAAGAAAATTTGGGGTCTTGCATTTTTACTGACAATACTGTCGTCAAGCCTTCACGGACATCATCGCCTGTGGTAGATACCTTCACTTTTTTCAAAAAACCTTCTTTTTCCAAATAGTTATTGAAGGTGCGCGTCAATGCGCCACGAAATCCCGCTAAATGAGTACCACCATCACGTTGGGGAATGTTGTTGGTAAAACAAAAGATATTCTCATGGTAGGTATCATTCCATTGCATGGCGACTTCCACTGCAATATTATCTTTTTGAGTATTGATATAAAAAATGTTCTTATGCAAGAGTGTTTTGCTACGGTTAAGTAATTCAACAAATGAACGAATACCTCCCTCATCTTCAAAATACTGGTCTTTGTCGGCTCGATCATCGATCAGACGAATCCGCACACCCGCATTTAAAAACGATAATTCACGCAAACGATTAGCCAGCACATCATAATGAAATTCAGTATTGGTAAAAGTTTTGTGGCTGGGTTTAAAATGGATTTCGGTACCTGTTTTATCGGTATCGTCGATCACTGCTAAGGGTGCAAGAGGCACGCCTTCTTCATAGTTTTGTTGATGGGTTTTACCATCTCGATGAATAGTGATATGAAGTTCTTCTGACAAAGCATTTACTACAGACACACCCACGCCATGCAAACCACCAGAGACTTTATAGGAGTTATCATCAAATTTACCGCCTGCGTGTAAAATCGTCATAATGACTTCAGCCGCAGAACGGCCTTCTTCCTTATGAATATCTACTGGAATACCGCGCCCATCATCAATGACGGTAATAGAATCATCACGGTGTATTTTCACCGTCACTTCTGAACAATATCCTGCTAAAGCTTCATCAATGGCATTATCCACCACCTCAAAAACCATGTGGTGTAAACCGGTACCATCATCGGTATCGCCAATATACATACCAGGACGTTTTCTAACCGGGTCTAATCCCTTTAAAATCCTGATATTATTTGAGTCGTAAGTTGTTTCAGTAGTTGTTTCAGTCATTGCCTTATCCATAAAATGGTAAACGATAATTATTATATCATTTTTTAAGGCAATATGTAAAATATTTTTTGACTGTTTACTAAATATTTTTGCTCGTTACCAAGTTTTACTCTAAAATTGTTACTGATGTTACGCAGATAGCTTTCAAACTGGAGTGCAAAATTGAGGACACCCCCTAACCCCCCGTACACAGGGGGAAGTCCCAAAATAGAAAAAGCAAAGTGTCAAATGATGTTTGGTTCCACCC
>JAUCGK010000097.1 GCA_030378085.1 Candidatus Parabeggiatoa sp. HSG14 | reverse complement strand
AAAAGTTAGTGTATGATGTCATATTTTTGGTTTTTATAAGCTGAAAATCAATGATTTACGATTAAAGGCTCTATTTATTGGCCGTAACATTTTGTTTTGTAAGTAAATTATATTTTTATCAGCCTAGTCGCCATCCCATCAACATCGTCTTCTTCCTTTCCCAAAACAGGTAAATCCCATTGATCGACTAAAGCATGTCCAAGCTCATGATAGAATACGAAGAAAAAGGCTTTTACAGCATCTTCTGGAGTACTATAAAACTCGAAGAACGTTTGAAAAAGTTCATAGCACATTATAATCTTAGCATTCTGAGGATCATAAAAAGCATTCACCGTTCCACAATCCTCAAAAGATATGAAAACATTTCCTTTCGGAAGCTTGAACTGATTATTAAAATCCGTACTTATTTGGGATGCTAATCCGTCAAATGATTTTTTGACATCAGTACCATAACGGGATGATTTAGCTTCTACAATAAAATCTCCATTATCTTCTACGGTTTCAATCTCATCAGCCAAATCAGATATCATCTGTTCAATGTCGCTATCCTCTGTAGCAACGGTTGTAATAAAGCCAATAAAGACTATCAAGATAGTCATAATAATACGAAAAAATCTATTCGTCATTCTCGGTTTCTCCTTTTAAGTTAATGAACTGCAAATTTATCAATAGCCAATAGGACTAAAAAACCCAAAATGGCACCTATTGCTATAGATAAAATATCTAAAATATCAAAAGTTCCCCTTAGAAAATAACTTTTGGTATTCTCTAAAAAGGGTATCTTTTCAAACCAATCGGGTATCACAGTGACAACCGCGTCAGATTTTTGTAGCCATTCAAGAAATGTATTAAATAAAAACCAGCTAATAGCAATGATTGGATAACACTGTTTTTGACAGCTAAGAATACCAGCAGTTATTAAACAAAAAGAAAAGGTATGAATAAAGGTTGGTAGATGATTACCTAAATCACCAAATACATTGTAATCATAAGAAGTTATGTATAGTTTTTCTAAAAAATACACTGACTCTCTATCTACGAGATAAACCAATATGCCAAGAAAAAGAAAAGATATACCCAGTATCACTTTGAACCAATCTTTTTTAGACATATAGCAATTTTATTCGTACTAAAAATGCACTATCAAATAAGTGTCAAAATCAGGTTGCAGAAGTCTACCTGCAATAAAAACCTATAAACTAATTATATTTTGCACATTCTTTAATAGTTTTAGTTATTCTTTTAACATAGTCCCGGGTTTCTCCTTTACGACAGGGTGGTACAGTACGACCTCGCCGTTTTATGTGTTTTTTGACATTACCATAACCACAATTATATGAAGCTAAAGCAAAAGCAACTTCTCCTTTAACTAAAGGTCGATTTAACATTTTACGAAGATAACGAGTACCACCATCGACATTTTGATAAGGGTTGAAGGCATTTTTTACACCTAATTCTCTTGCAGTGCCAGGCATCAATTGCATTAAACCTTGAGCGTTAGCCCATGATTTAGCCTTTGGGTTATAATTCGATTCTTGTTTAATAACAGCATAAACTAAGATTGGATTAACATTATGTTTTTTAGATGATTTTTCAACTATATTATGATATGGTACCCCATATTTCTTTTTTGCACCTGAAATAGTTTGAGTTAAAGAAGGAGATAAACGATATGGATAAACATAATTTCCACCATCGAACTTTCCTCTTTTAGTAGAGCTACCTTTAAATTCTAAGTAGATGTCATAAGCCGCTTGATTCTTGTTTTCTCTTTTAACCTCTTTGGTTCTCAAGACATCATTAATATCTTCATATTGACGACTAAGCATTTTTACCTGTGACCATCTCACAGGCTCCCAATTGGAAGAAGAAATACGACAAGAAGTACCAAAAGCGGGAGAGTATTTCCGTCCTTTTTTTTCAATTATTGTAAAATAATCTCGACAAATAGTTTCTTTTTCAAAGTAAGTAAAAAATATAGCAAGACTGCGATTCAAATCAGGTTGTTCCCGATCATGCCAAGTAGCAATTTCACCATCAAGCAATTTTTCTTCTAACAGTGAATTCACATCATGGGTGAGCCTACCAGTTATGGTATTCAAATTAGTTTTGGTTGGTATGATATTACAACCAAATAAGATACCAGTAAGCAATATCAAAAAAATTGTTTTACTTTTCATTACTGTTATTTTCCTTATTATTTAAGTTGTAAAAACCTGACAGCTTTTAAAAACCTGTCAGGTTTATTTTCAGAGAAAACCCTATTTTTTATTAGCATGATTTAATGAGGTTTAACTTTTCCCTGCACAAGCTTTTTCGTATTCCGTTTTATTACTTCCCTCCCTAGTCATCTGGAGTTTGTATTTACGACAAATTTTTTTACCTTCCTCAGAAGTAGAAAGGGGCTTTATCGTGAACTTATTACCTGTTTTGGAATTTGTCCAGTGACGTTCTTCTCCATCGCCATTTTTTCGCAAAGCAATTTTCACTTGATCTTTATCTGATTCATCCATGTGAGAACCTATAGCACTACCAATGAAAGTAGTTACAAATACAAGATTTCCCCTACAAAATGTATTAAGTAAACTATTGTTTATATGTTTACATATAGGAGTACTTGCTAGCCCCCCTGCTATACTTCCAAACAAAGCTCCCAAACTTTGATTACTCGAACTAGAAAATTGCTGTTTTAATCTGTTCACTGGTTCTGTATTCAACATGTCTGACATATTACATGCTGATAGAAAAAAAGTAAGGATTATCGTAAAAGTTATGGTTTTCAATTTCATATTTTCCCTATGACATTTCACGTACTAAATTGTTACATAACAACGACTCTTAATGTAACAAAATAGATACTTGATATGTAATGCTTTTCAAATACACTCATCCTCCAATAACTCTCTGAACAGAAGTTCCTTCAAAAAAAATTTCTGCACGGTTAAAAATTAATGATGACATAACAAAATGACCGATTAGACCGATCCAATTCTTGACCTGAGAACCGTTTAGCGAGAGTATTGACTAAACATTTTTCTGGAGGACGCTTTCGTCAGAGTTAATACATTCTAAATTTGCCTTTGATAAAATTTCAATAAAATCAAGGGTAAAATCCACATAAAATTTAATAAAATTTAATAAAAATAGAATAATTATTTAAAAACAATAGGTTATATGATGGACGATTTTGCAAAATGGCTTGATAAAGAAATGAAAAAAGTGGGGATGAGTGATGAGGCATTGGCGGAACAAATCGGGGTAAGTAAAATGACTGTCTATAATTGGCGTTCTGGGAAAATTAAGCGTCCATCGAAGCAGGATAAACTTTTAAGTTGTACCAACGTTTTAGAATTTACGCCAAAACAACGGGTAGCATTTTTAAAAGCGGCTGGGCATGTCATAAAAAATGATGGCCCGCTACAACCTCCTATACCAGTGGTGGGTGTGCCTATTATTCAGCCCTATCAATTTTTTGGACGTGAAAATTTATTGAGCAATATTTATTGGGCATGGAATAAGACAATACCAGAGTCTATTCTTATTGTTGGTGAAAAACGGAGTGGTAAAACATCATTACTCAATTATCTAAAGAATATTAGCCAAGCCACCTATTTACGCCCTGAACAGCCCAAAGGTTGGCCAAACAATTGGTTGCCACGCAATTTCCAATTTGCTTTTGTGGATTTTCAAGAGGCGAATATGTCTAAACCTGAAACGTTAATAAAAGATGTGTTACGCCAACTTCACTTAGAAATTCCTAAAGTTTGCGATTTAGCCTGTTTTTCTAGTATCCTCAAACAGAGCATCAAGAAAACAATAATTATTTTAATGGATAATCTTGATGTTGGACTGCTTGCCCCCACCCTAGATACAAGTTTTTGGGGGAATATGTGTGCTTTGGGGAGTAGTGGTATATTAAGTTTTGTTGTAACGATTTCAGAGCCACTTGATAAATTAGCGTGTAACTGTGATAAAATCTTATCCTTTTTGAGTATTTTTGGTCATACGCTACATCTTGATGCTTTGACAGAGGGTGAGGCGCGAGAATTAATTGGTAATTCTCCAAAACTTTTTTCGGCAAAAGAAATAGAAAAAATGTTGAAAGAAAGCGGTTATTGGGCTGCGCCTTTACAAGTGCTTTGTGATAGGCGATTGCAAGCGTTGTTGTTGAAGCGGGTTTAGGGTTATTTTTTAGAAGAAATAACGCTGGAACGTTATGATATGCATGATCTCCGCTGCGCTTCGTTACTTTATTGCCAACGCTTTCGCTGTGAAAAGAGAAAATTTTTTATATAACAAGAAGTTAATATTTAAGCAAAAATTGTTCCAATAATTGTTCAGTATCATATTCGACGTTCAAGTTTTTAGTCTCTCGAAAATAACTACAAGGATTGCATTTAAGCAAGGATAAACCGTTTATAATTTTTTAGCGAGAAGAAATTGGTTTAAGTAATGAAGTATCTGTTGCTTTATCCTTGCTTAAATGTAATCCCTGTCGTTCTATTTTGGGAAATAACTTGAAACATAGAGTAATTAGGAATTTATAACGTTAAATTTTTAATCAAGTTCATTTTTCATTTTTCTTAATTTTTAAGGATAAATATCATGTCAAGAGTTTGTCAGGTAACCGGAAAACGTCCTATAAGTGGTAATAACGTTTCTCATGCCCATAACAAAACTAAACGTCGCTTTCTACCTAATTTACATTTCCACCGTTTTTGGGTACCTAGTGAAAATCGGTGGATTAGATTGCGCCTTAGTTGTAAAGGAATGCGTATTATTGACAAAAAAGGAATTGATGCAGTATTAGTAGATATGCGGCAACGGGGTGTTAAAGTGTAAATTACCCTTGAATTGTTTTATGATTTAATTGGCTACGGTATCATTAACAATGACTGTTGTTACAATATCTAAAACTCGATATCAAGTTTTTAAAAGATTGATGATTATTAAGCGGGAGACGCAAGCATTGCGTCTCTACCAAATTCCATCAATTATGTAGAGACGCGATGCTCGCGTTTCTGATGCTCGCGTCTCCGATGTTCGTATCTCACTCTTGGATTTCATTGTCACAATAAAAACTTGATAGTCGAGTAAAACATAATCTAAAACATACAAGTTTAGTATGGTTCAAAAAAGGGTTCAAAAGGATGTTTTTAGGGTAACACTTTAAAAATATGTTGGAAGCGAAGCTTTATCTAACAAGGTTTTGCTTTGAACTCCAGAACCATGCTATACAGTTTCGTTTTTTACGACAGTGTTAAAAAAGTTGAAAAAATCAATTTTTTGTAATTGAAAAATAATTAAAATAAAAATTTAATTTATGTACATTTTTTGACAGTTGTTAAAAAACATTTCTTGATAACTCACTATTTACTTAAATAATTTATTGATCTCAAAAATATTTAAACGCATTTTTAACAATTCTATCCTTAAAACCACCTCGCCCGTGCAAGAAATTAAGAATACACCAACCCGTATTCCGCGATCAAAGCATACTTTTTCGCGTCGTAATATGAGTCCTGCTGCACTTAATGTATTGTATCAACTACATAAAGCGGGTTATCAAGCATTTTTAGTGGGAGGTGGGGTACGCGATATACTATTAGGACGTATTCCGAAAGATTTTGATGTTGTTACCAACGCACTTCCTGAACAAATAAGAAGTTTATTTCGTAGTTGCCACTTGATTGGACGGCGTTTTGTATTGGCTCACGTCCGTTTGAATAAAGAAATTGTTGAAGTGGCTACGTTTCGCGCTCACCATGACAAGGGAAGCGGAGGCGGTATGATGGAAGATGGACGCATTGTGCGGGATAATGTCTATGGTAGTACCGTTGACGACGATGCGTGGCGGCGTGATTTCACTATCAATGCACTTTACTACGATATCAGTGATTTTTCCTTACTTGATTATGCAGAGGGTATGACTGATTTACGGGAGGGAGTCATACGTTTAATTGGTAAACCGGAACAACGTTATAAAGAAGATCCTGTACGAATGTTACGGGCGATACGATTTGCAGCAAAACTGAATTTTACCATTGCGCCATCAACGATAGAGCCAATTCCAAAATTAGCTGACTTACTCGCTGATATTCCTCCTGCCCGTTTATTTGAGGAAGTGCTAAAACTGTTTTTAAGTGGACATGCTGTAGAATCGTTTGTGCAATTACGACAATATGGTTTATTTAAACAATTGTTTCCTTATACAGAAGCCTGCTTGGATGATCCGGTTTCATTGGCATTAATCGAACAAGGGTTACACATAACTGATAAACGAACTGCTGGTAATAAACCGGTGACTCCCGCTTTTTTATTAGCTACCTTGTTATGGCCTGTTTTGTCACGCTCATTTCCGGATCAACATGTCAAAGGTATAAATCGACAAGAAATGTTGTTAGAAGCCAGTCAACAAACTTTAGCAAAACAACAAAAATACGTGACTATACCTAGACGTATTAGCGTGTTGATACAAGAAATTTGGTTATTGCAAGTTCGTTTAACACGACAGCGGCGGGGTAAAAGATTTTTGAATGTGATTGAACATCCCCGTTTTCGTGCTGGCTATGATTTTTTGGTATTACGCGCCAATACAGGTGAAGAAAAAATGCTCGAATTTTCTCAGTGGTGGACTCAATATTTAACTGACAATAAGAGTAATCAAGAGCTTTCACAAAAGACTTCATCTAAAAAACATCCTCGACGAAAGCAGAAATCTAAACAAGCGTAACATGAAAAATTCGTATCTGCTCTAAATTCAGTGGAAAAACCTGACAGGTTTCCAAAACCTGTCAGGTTTGAGCAAGTTTACCCACACTTTATTCATCAGTGGAAAAAACCTGACAGGTTTGAGCAAATTTACCCACACTTTTTTGAAAAGATACAAAAATTCTTTATGGCATTGAACTAAAACTGTGGACTCCATTATAAGAAAAGTTATCGCAAAAATTTGGAAATTGTCTTATGACAACGTGTAGTACAGTTTATATAGGATTGGGAAGTAATCTTGATAATCCTATTTATCAAATCCAACAAGCGTTGTTAGCACTTGATACTTTGCCAATCACTTCTTTATCAACACATTCAGCATTGTATCAAAGTACACCCTTGGGTCCACAAAATCAGCCTGATTATATTAATGCAGTTGCTGTGCTTATTACTAAATTGCCCCCTTTGATATTGTTAACTGAATTACAAACGATTGAAAATAAACAAGGTCGGATTCGTCATATTCAGCGATGGGGGCCACGCACTTTGGATTTGGATATACTGTTATATGATAATAAACAGTTGCAAAATACCCGACTTACTTTACCGCATCCAGGGGTATATGAAAGAGCTTTTGTATTATACCCGCTTTGTGAATGCGCTCCCGATTTAGTTTTACCTGATGGACAACGTGTGTATGATTTGATGCTGCGTTGTTCTGCTATAGGAATTAAGAGACTAAAATAGAGATGTTCAGAAAAATCATTTCTCGGTCAAACCTGCCAGGTTTTGGAAACCTGGCAGGTTTTGTGAAGTTATTGACCTGAAAAACTATAGGTACGCATAAATCTTCAGGTTTTTAAATCCTCCCTAGCACTGGAAAAAAAATCACAAACCTATAAGGTTTGGACTCCATCCGACAAAACAAAATTGACAGAGTACTAGGGAGGATTTATATAAATATTTCTGATTGTAACAGATTTTGGGGACGCCCCCCCTAACCCCCCGTACACGGGTGGAACCAAACATCATTCGACACTTTGCTTTAATTTTTCTATTTTGGGACTTCCCCCTGTGTACGGGGGGTTAGGGGGGTAAAAAGGTAGGTGTCCCCAAAATTCGTTATAATCAGAAATATTTTTGTCTACCTACCTACATTTTATATTTCCCCTTATGAGCCGTATAACACTTACCCAATTACGAAAACTTAAATCAGCAGGTGAGAAAATTACCTGTTTAACCGCTTATGATGCCAGCTTTGCCCACTTACTTGATCAATCTGGCACGAACATTTTATTAGTGGGTGATTCATTAGGCATGGTAATTCAAGGCCATGACAGTACTTTGCCTGTGACTGTTTCCGATATGATTTATCATTGTCAACAAGTGCATCGTGGTAGTGAAAAGGCGTTGTTAATTGTTGATATGCCATTTATGAGTTATGCAACCCCTGACATTGCCCTAGAATCAGCAGCTCGTTTGATGCGCGAAGGACAAGCTCAAATGGTTAAATTGGAGGGAGGTACGTGGCTAGTAGAAACTGTGCAAATGTTAACAGAACGTGGTATTCCTGTTTGCGCCCATTTAGGACTTACGCCACAATCTGTTCATCAAATAGGTGGCTATCGTGTGCAAGGGAGAACTGAAAGAGCTGCTAAATGCATCCGCGATGATGCGGTCGCTTTACAAACAGCAGGGGCTTCATTGCTTATCCTTGAATGTGTGCCAGGCGAGTTAGCTTCAGACATTACGGCTTTATTAGATATTCCTGTGATAGGTATAGGTGCTGGTGCTGCTTGTGATGGACAAGTATTGGTTTTACATGACATGTTAGGTATTACGCCTGGTAAACGCCCTTCCTTTTCTAAAGATTTTTTACAAGAAGCAGGTTCTATACCCGCCGCTATTGAAGCATTTATTAATGCAGTAAAAAATGGTACTTTTCCCGGAGCGGCACACACTTTTGAATAAAAATTAAGATTAATGCAATCTTATTCCTAGCCCTTTATCTCAAAATGAAAAAGATTTCTTCGATTTCTGAACTACGTACCATTATAAATAAATGGCGTAAAAATCAACAATCTATTGCTTTCGTACCCACAATGGGCAATCTACATGATGGCCATATTAGTTTGGTTGAACATGCTTTATCAGTCGCGGATCGCGTAATCGTCAGTATTTTTGTCAACCCTTTGCAATTTGGTATTGGCGAAGATTATCAAACTTATCCACGTACTTTAGAAGCAGACTGCGAAACATTAGAACAAATTGGTACTCATTTAGTATTTACGCCTAGTGTTACCGATATTTATCCAACAGATACAGAAACAACGACTTCGGTTATAGTTCCTGGCTTAAGTAAAATATTATGTGGTGCGTCACGTCCCATTTTTTTTAAAGGCATCACTACTGTCGTCAACATACTCTTTAATTTAGTTCAACCAGATAAGGCGTTATTTGGTGAAAAAGATTATCAGCAACTGTTAATTATTAAACGTATGGTAGCTGATTTATTTATGCCCATTGAAATTATTGGAGTCCCCATCATGCGTGAAGCAGATGGTTTAGCAATGAGTTCACGCAATCATTATTTGAATGCAGAACAACGAACCATTGCACCGCAATTATTTCAAACGATTGATAATATAAAAAAACAAATTGAACAGGGAGGACGCCAGTTTGTACAATTGGAAAATCAGGCTATTTCTGATTTAACAACCACAGGCTTTAATCCAGATTATATTGCAATACGGCAAGCTCAAACATTAGATATACCAACGTCAGCCGACAAAAAATTAGTCATTTTAGCGGCGGCATGGCTTGGAAAGGCGCGATTGATTGATAATATTATGGTGGGGTAAACCTGTCATTTTATTTCATACTTCCAAATTTACTATAATTGTATCAATTAATTTTCCTGATTGTAACAGATTTTGGGGACACCATACCCCCCCTAACCCCCCGTACACGGGTGGAACCAAACATTATTCGACACTTTTTTAATTTTTCTATTTTGGGACTTCCCCCTGTGTACGGGGGGTTAGGGGGGGGTAAAAAGGTAGGTGTCCCTAAAATTCGTTATAATCAGTAATTTTCTTGTGATATTTTTCCAATTTTTCCATTCCCAATTTTCCATTGTAATATGTTGACAGAACTTCTCTTAACACAAGATGAATATCCCATCACCAAACGCTGGTTTCAGGATGATTATTTTGACTTATTTACTTGGCAAAATGCGAAAGACCAAATTACTTGCTTTCAACTCTGTTATGATCGTTTAGGATATGAACGTGTCATTTCTTGGGATTGTGAAAGAGGTTTTGGACATCATCGTGTTGATGATGGAGAAAATTCACCTCATAAAAATATGACTCCTGTACTTATAAGAGAGGGTATTTTTCCTTACAAAGACGTGATGCCTCAATTTATTGAATCCAGCAAACAAATCAACCAAGATATTCATCAATTTGTCACACAAAAATTGAATGAATATAGACAACAAAATCCAAACAAGTTGCTATGAAAGCAAGCTTTCATAAAACAACAATTGTTTATTTACATGGCAGGGCATCAAGTCCACAATCCAATAAAGCCCAATTTTTCAAACAATGCTTTTTTGAACGTGGATTAATAGGTAACTCCCAAAAAATAAATACCCGTTCCAAAAGCACTGGATAAATATTTGCTAGGTTTTCAAAACCTTTTAATTTTGGACTACATGTGTATTTACTTTAAGCCTTGGGATAAATCCCAAGGCTTAAAAATTAAGTGCGGTTTGAGTTAAATAAGCAGAAAACTTGTGATTTAATCAAAAAAATCAATACCCATACCCTTCTTGACCATAAATTCCATAATTTTATTAGTGGTTTCCATTTGCTTACCCATCATTTTCATTGCTTCCATCATGGATTCCTGCATTAATTCAATATTTTTACCTTGAATCTTTTGAGTTTCCAAAATACGTTCTGACATATCGCCAATCCGATCCGCCATTTTACCTATGTCATCAGATAACCTCAGTGTGGCTTCTTCTGAACGATTGACCGGCTCATTGGTTTTATTTGCATCTTTGCCAAACATGATTATTGCTCTCCGAATGTGTAGTGTTTTCTTTTTGTGGATTAGCAAGCTCATCCGTTAGTATTTAATAAAGCCTTATTGAAATCCAAAGCATTTCAATTATTAGCTGATGTTACGCACTGCACTTCCAAAAGTAGAGACACTCTTAAGTTGGCAAAATAAATTTTGCACTCCCGTTTGGAAGCTATCTGCGTAACTTCAGTTATATTATATCAAATGTAATTATTTTGACAATATCACATTACGTCCAAAATAAATTTTGGACTCCTTTTACATCCAAAATAAATTTTGGAAAAGCGGGAGCATTGGAACGAGAAATCCTATCGTTCCACTTGCCCAAACACCGTAAACCCTGTCCAAAATACAGGATTTTTAAAGGGATATTCTCCTGAAATATCAGGGTTTTCATAGGAGCAATCGAAAACCAACATTCATCCTTTCTATCATATAAATCCATTTCTTCGGCCAATTCTTCCACCTGTTCTGTTGTCATTTCTTTTAGTTCAAGACGTGCTTTTGTGGTAACTTGATGCCAAGGTAAGTTTAGGATTTGCTTTGGCAATGGTGTAAAAATGCTGACTAAAGAAGACAGCTGCGACACCGCCACAGGGTCATAATGTGCCGATGACTGTTTTTGCGCCGGCTGCGGCTAAACTGGGTCCAATGCCTACTGAGTTAATAAACCTTTGGTGTCTTGTCCATTCAAGTTTGATTCACGGGCGGATAACATGATGACATCGGCAGAGGTTTGAATTGCACCAATCGTTCATAGCGGCAAACAGATGTGTTGATTTTTTTCCAGCATTAGAAAACTGGCAGTTGGATCGGTGCGATTAAAATTGCCGTGTACGGAGCCAAGCTTGTAAATCGGGTTGTGCGTTTTCCATTGCCCAAACGATTGCACGGTGTCATTGCGTTCTATTTTAATAAGCCAATTGGATAAAGGCGGATTATAGCGTTTCCCGATTGGATAAAGTACAACCTCCCCTAAATCCCCTCCTTAATTAACTAACCTTTACCCACAAGTAGGTAAGCCTATTAAAATCAATAGGTTTTTGTTATAGGGAGATATCACTCTAAAATGAAATTGGCAAAAATTTGTCCTCTCGTTGTGTTTGGGTTTTATGGGTGTTACGATGTTATATAACCTTACTATTTATACGATTAAATAATTTTAGGGTACTTGTGGGTAAAGGTTAGCGTACACAGGGGGAAGTCCCAAAATAGAAAAATTAAAGCAAAGTGTCGAATGTTTGGTTCCACCCGTGTACGGGGGGGTAGGGGGGTGTCCCCAAAATCTGTTACAATCAGAAATTTATATATTTTAATAACCTACATTATAATAAGCCAAAATATTTCCAATAATCTATTGATAATATTAAATAAAGGAAACACTCCTAAAAAACTTTAGATGGGTAATAAAGATATGACTTGTCCTATTTGTTCATTGTTATAATATGTGCTTGAGTGATTGTCATATAGCTTTAACACCCATTCACGCACCTCTGATGCCCTTTTGCCTTGTTTTAAAAAGTCTTCCGCGTGTTTAAGTTCGCGTTGGTAATATAGCATTTCCCGATTGCGTCAGGTACAAGTTCCCTCTTTAATTTAAGGAGGGGATTTAGGGGAGGTTGTACTTTATTCAATCGGGAAACGCTATATTCCAGTTCTTTGTGGGTATCAATGAAGCTTTATCCACCCAAACCTGAAGGTTTGGACTCCTGTCACTGTGTCATCATATCGCGTAATTGACTTTTGGTTAATACATTGGCTTGTTTTAATAACGTTTTAATCGCAGTGGTATAAATCCTTTATTATATACAATCCTTGTAGTTTAAAGGTTTTTGCTGTTTAGTACAACTAATTACGTGGATAAACGAATTGATTCAATAGGTTATTTATGTTTTTGGGGTAGTCCTGCACATAGTAGTGGTCAATTTATTAAAATGTTGATTTTATTACAATTTAAAATAATCACCACTACATATTGCAGGACTACCGTTTTTGGCACGAATGAATTAACATTATATTGTCTCCCTCATTCAATGAGTAACTGAGATTTTATTCGTTTATCCACGTAATTCGTTGTACTAAATTATAACTACAAGGATTGTATATAATAAAGGATTACACTAAAGGATTATTAAAATCTTGAGTAAACTGTGAATAATAGTGTTATAATGTCAAAATATTTTTCAATTATTTTTTTTGATTTCCTTATATCATAATACCCAATCTTTTGAAACTTATGAAAATTTTGCAACTTGAATTAACTGCTTTTGGGTTCTTTACTGATAAAACTCTAGATTTTTCTAAAGGGCATTTTCATCTCCTTTATGGTGCAAATGAAGCAGGCAAAAGTACGATGCGTCGTGCTTTAACATCCATGTTTTTTGGAGTCCCTGAACGTACTGCTGACGCTTATCTACATCCTAACGATCAGTTACGCATAGGTGTACGATTACAAAGGGAGAACGGAGAGGAATTAATTTGTTACCGACGCAAAGGACGTAAAAATACTTTATTAGATACAAATAATAAACCTTTAGATGAGGCGGTTTTACAAGCATTTTTTGGGGGAATGAATGAAACACAATTTACCGCGCAATGTTGTTTTGATCATGAGCGTTTACGTCAAGGAGGTGAAGATTTACTGAGTGGCGGTGGAAATGTGGGTGAAAGCTTATTTGAAGCAGGTACGGGTAGTCTAAAAGTACATGATGTATTAGTTGAATTGACCAAAGAAAAAGAGGAATTATTTAAGGCGCGTGGCACTAAACCTTTATTAAATAAAACAATTCGCCTTTATAAAGACGCTTGTCAACGTATAAAAGAGTGTTCGTTGTCAGCGAATAAATGGAGCGAACATGCAAAAAAATTGGATGAAGTACGTCAACAACATACACTATTAACTCAAAAATTACAAAGCCTTCGTGCTGAACAGTACCGTATAGCGCGTATCCAACGCACCCGTCCCTTATTACTACGAAATCAAGAACTTAAAGCAGAATGGATAAATCTTAATTCCGTTGTTATTTTACCTGATGATGCAGCTTCAAAACACTTTCAAGCTAAACTTGCTTTACGTACTGCCAAAAATCAAGAAGAGCAAGCACTTCGAGATATAAATCATTTACAACATCAAATTGAGGCTATAAAAATTCCTGAAACATTATTGGCGCACAAAGAAACTCTTGACGATTTGCGGGGACGATTAGGCAGTCATCAAAAAGCAGCCCGTGATTTACCTGGAGTACGCACTGAAATGCGAACCGTTGAAAGTGAGGCGCGTGCGCTATTGCGCCGTATTTATCCTCAATTGGATTTGCAAGAGGTTTCTACAAAGATAATAGTAACGAATCCGCAACGTGAACATCTCAAACGATTGGCTTCAAACGCACCTGCCTTACATGAAAAACAATACAGTATCATAAAACGTCTTGAAGAAATGAGGGAGCAATTGGCACAACAACACAATGCTTTGGAAGTATTGAAGTTGCCACCAGATTTGACAATGTTACAAACCGCTTTAGGGCAAGCTTGTAAATATGGCAATTTAGAAGAAATCCACGCAAAAAATGAACAAGAAATCCGTTTATTGACGGACAAAATTAATATTGGTTTAAAACAAATAGGATGGTCTGGCAATTTAGAAACCTTAGAACAAACGGCATTACCAAGGGCTGAGCGCATCGAAAGTTTTGATCGTCGCTTTAAAGAAGTGGAAAATGATCGACAACGTATTAAAGAACGGGTTTTAGAAACCCGTCAAAAAAATGAACGTTCTACTCAGAAAATTAATGCCTTATGTTGGGCTGGAGAAATCCCCACTGAAGAGGCACTCACTAAAGCCAGAAAACAACGACAGCAGCATTGGCTAAAAATTAAACAATTAAAATCTCCTCAACTTCCGCTTGACAAAGGGGAAATAGATGACATCTATAAAACCTTTGAAAAAGTCCTACTTCATGTTGACGAATTAGCAGATCGCCTACGCCGTGAAGCGAGTCGCGTTGCTGAATATACAATGTTATTGGCAGAACAACAAAGTGCCCAACGTGAACAAGAGCAACAAACTAAAAAATGGCATACCTGTGAATCATTATTAACGAATTTACAACATGAATGGGAAGAAAGTTGGAAACCTGTCGGTATAAAACCTTGGTCACCTGCTGAGATGCGAGGTTGGTTAAATGAATGTCTTAATCTTCGTCAACAAGCCAATATACTACGAGAAAAACGACAACTATTAGAAGAGAAACAACAATTAATAGTTAATCTTTGCCGAGAATTAACAGAAGCGTTGACTCCTTTCAAATCTCTTTTTATTAAAGGAGATATTTTAACGCGCCTGTTAGATATTATTAAACAAGGGGAAACTTGTGTCACAACCATCACTAAACTACAACGTCAACGAGAAAATTTACAGTTAGAAATCAATAATTTAATCAAAGAACAGCAACGTACCGAAACTGCACAACAACAAGCATTTGATGCCTTAAAACGATGGCAAACTGAGTGGACAAGTGCATTGTCACCCCTCCAGATGTCTCCCGATACCCCCCCTGAAACTGCTCGTAATGTGCTTAATGATTTAGATCAAGTATTGAACAAAATTGATAAGGTTAATGGTTTACGACGGCGGGTAGATTTGATGGAAAGAGATGCTGAAATTTTTCGGCGTGATGTTGCAACTGTTGTACAAGCCATTGCACCAGAGTTAATTAATGAAGCTGTGGAACATGTTATCCCCACTTTATCTAATCGTTTAAGCCAAGCTGAACAAGACTTGACTCGTGCAGAACAGTTGCAGCAACGTTTACAAGTTGAACAGCAACGTAAAGCTAACGCATATCAACAAGTACAATCTTCCCAAACGCATTTATCTGCACTATTAGAACAGGCACATTGTAGCGATTTGGTTGCTTTAGAAGAAGCCGAACAAGCCTCTTTGCATAAAAAAGACGTTCAAAGGGAGATAGTTGAAGTTGAACAACAGTTGTTGGAACAAGGCGAAGGCTTGTCATTAACAGAGTTGGCAAACGCTGTTGCAACTGTAGATATAGATCAATTACCGAGTCAATTACAACAATGCAAGGAGCAAATTCAAAACCTAGAACAAGAACGTTCTAGTATTGATCAAAGTATTGGTGAGTTACGCACGCTACTAAAACAAATGGATGGTAATGCACAAGCGGCTCAAGCAGCTGATGAAGCCCAATTAGCTTTGGCAGAAATCCAAAATTTAAGTGAGCGTTATATGCAAATTCATCTTGCAGCCTCAGTACTACGAAAGTCAATTGAACGGTTTCGGGAACAAAATCAAGGCCCTTTGGTGAAACGCGCAAGTGAATTATTTCAACACTTAACCTTGAATAGTTTCTGTGGTTTAAAAACGGACTATCAAAATGACCAACCTGTTTTAGTAGGGCTACGCACGAAAAATAGTGTTGGTATTCCCATCACTGGCATGAGTGAAGGAACACGCGATCAAATGTATTTGGCATTGCGGTTGGCGAGTATTGAACGTTACATTAAAAAAAATTCACCTATACCATTAATTTTAGATGATATTCTTATCAATTTTGACGATGAACGTTCACGAGCAACACTCTCTGTGTTAGGGGAATTGGCTCAACAAACCCAAATTTTATTTTTAACCCATCACCCACGATTAGTCGAATTGGCTCAAAAAGAAGTCGCTCCAGAATCTTTGGTGATGCACCAATTGTAGGATTAAGGGAATAGGTAAAAGTATTTTTTTAACCCATTCCCTGTTTTTAAGATGTGGTTTCAGATTCTTTTATTTCGATAGGCTCGTAAGTCGGAATTTCAAATTCCAACGTATCTTTGCAAAACGCCTTCCATTCATCATTCACTGTATCGAAGATGATGTTTTCATCTTTAAAAACGCCATCAGTTACAACATAATTCTCTTGTAAATAGAGAATATCATTGTCTTTTAATTTTGTCCGTTCTATGTCTATTTCCCTGCCATCTTCTGTTTTTTTATCTATCCGTAAATTTTGTAAGTTTTCCGTCCAATTTGGAAATTCACGAAATCTCTCAGCTAAATAAGCTTTACAATATTTTCCCATTTGGGACATAGTTTTGATTCTCCTAATAAATTAACTGATGTTACGCACTACACTTCCAAAAGTGAATATTGGAGTGCAAAATTTATTTTGCAAAGGTTGCGCTCTAGTTGGCAAAATAAATTTCGCACTCCTGTTTGCTAGTTGGCAAAATAAATTTTGCACTCCTGTTTGCCAGTTGGCAAAATAAATTTTGCACTCCTGTTTGGAATCTATCTGCGTAACATCAGTAAATTAATTAAATGGTGAATGATAAAAAAATTTGCTAATTGTTAGTTTGATATTTTTTAAAGTCAGTTTTTAAGAAATAAGAAAAGCGTTATTCTTAATTTACC
>JAUCGK010000096.1 GCA_030378085.1 Candidatus Parabeggiatoa sp. HSG14 | reverse complement strand
AACATCATTTGACACTTTGCTTTAATTTTTCTATTTTGGGACTTCCCCCTGTGTACGGGGGGTTAGGGGGGTGTCCTCAATTTTGCACTCCAGTTTGAAAGCTATCTGCGTAACATCAGTTATTTATAAAAAAAGGATTAGAATGCAATTATGCTTCGGTTTAAATCCTTTATTATATACAATCCCTGTAGTTAAAGGTTGTTTACTTTTGTTTTAAAACCAACAAAGTAATATCATCAAAAACCTTTTGTGTGTCAATGTATTTTTTGACATCAACAACAATGGCTTGTTGAATTTCTTGGGCAGATAAATGCCAATTTTGACTGATGATTTTGCACAAGCGTTCTATTCCATAAAGTGCCATTTCAGGATTCCGCGCTTCGGTAATGCCATCTGTATAAAGGACAATACCATCTCCCTTATGTAATTGGATATCCAAGTGGGAGAGCGTATGGGCAATGTTGGGAATCACTCCCACCATAAATCCTAAGTCAACGGTATCAACTCGCTCAATTTTGCCACCTTGACGTACTACCAATACGTCTTCATGTTGTCCCGTTACGCGCAATTGCCCGTTTTGATAATCTAACAAAGACAGCGTGAGATTTTTATCGGTTTCCATACGCTGGGCATTGTGATAAACAGTACGGTTAACTACATTCAAAAACGTTTCTGGATTATCAATGCCAGCTAACAATAAAGCACGTACAGCGGTTTGTACCATCAACATTAACACACCGCTTTCTAAACCATGCCCGGTCACATCACCTATACCAATTTTGATATGTCCATCGTGATTTAAGACTTCGTAGTAATCACCACCCACTTCATCGGCAGGTTCCATAAATCCAGCGATGTCTAAGCCTTCAATTTGTTGCAATTCTGATTCTTTGGGCAACACCATTTGTTGCAATTGTTTAGCCACATCTAATTCAGCACCCATACGCAGATTCTCTTCTTTGAGGCGTTCATTGAGAAGCGTAATTTTTTGATTAGCCGTAGCAAGTTGTTTGGTGCGTCGTTCTACTTTTTGTTCCAACGTGCGATACAATAACGCATTTTCAAGAGAAATCGCTGCTTGTGAGGAAAGCATATCAACTACTCTGAGCCGTGCGGGAGTAAATGCGCCTTCAGTGAGATTGTTTTCCAAATAAAGCAAACCAATCAATTTTCCCTGATGAAGGATGGGACTGCATAATACCGACTTAAGTTGATGTTTGCGGATATAATTATCTTCGATATAGATGCCTTCTTGCATGGCATTGGCTAATACGACAGGCGTATGGCTTCTTGCAACATAATTGACAATGGTTGATGGCAACCGGTTTTCAAGGGGAAGTGATTGCAATACTGTCACTTCATTAATGTCTAATGTGCCCTCAGCTTCAATCACCCATTGCCCTTCTTTGTCAAGTATTAACAAGCCACGTTCAGCACCCGCATTTTCAATGAGTGTGTGCATTATTTTTTCTAACAGCTTGCTTAGAACAATTTCTCCTGCTAAGGTTTGAGAAACCTTCGTAACACTGTCTAAATCTAACAGTGTTGAGGTTTGTAACAGAGTTGAAATTGAGGCCATTAAGGTTGATCTTGTAGGCACATCAGACATTAAACGTTCCGGTGTTTGTGTGGTTGTGTCTAACAATTGCGGATATTTGGTCTCCAAATCGTTGGCTTTGTATTTAGCACCCCACAATTGATAACCATAGTACGCTTTAGTGATGTAAAGCCTAGCAAATTCATGTTTGCCTTTTTCTAACCAGAATTTAGCGGCGAGTTCATTAGCAAGTGCTTCATTTTGAATGAACTCATCTTCTTTGATAGAAGCAATGGCTTGATCATATAAATCCATCGCCTCTAATTCCTTACCCTCAATATGCGCCCTTTCTGCTTTAACCAAAAGGTACTTGTGCAAGAAGTTTTCAGGGCAATTGTCAGCCCATATTTTCATCTGCTTTTGATTGCTTTCCAATTGTGCTTGATACTGTTCTTGTTGATCAGTTGAAGCTTTGGGATACAACGCCACCAAAATAAGTGAGTGATAAAAATTATGTTCTGCTACAAAAATGGAACCGGAAATGAAAGCAAAAACTTCCTGTGCTTTCAAAATAGCGTTGAGTGAGTCTGTTAATCTATCATATAAATAGAGTGTTTGCGCTTTCAAAACTTGATAGTTGCCTATTGCAACAAAGCTTTGCTTCTCTTGACAATTTTCAAGAAAGTGTTCTTCATTCAAATCCTGATACTGAAAAATCAATTTATCTTCAGTTAAACCAGTTAAATTCGAGAGAATCAGTTGAGAAGCTAACATGATATCAGTAGCCGCTTGGTTTTGCGTTTTTTTGCTAAACAACAAAAAATTCGGACTTTCTTTTAAAAGACTGTCCAGTTGTCTTCCTTGATAAAAAGGTTGAGCAATTTTGTAGGCAAGTATGTATCCAACCCATTGTAATTCACCAGACTGTAATCCCACTTGATAGCCATCATCATTAATAACATTTGCCAATCGAAGCGGTTTTACCCAATGATTCAGGTAGTTCGCTAGTAGATAGCTTGCTTGGCATTTTTGAGATAAATTATTGAATTTATTACTCATATTAACAGCCAATTGACCGAAATCATAAGCGGTTTGGTAATCATTGACAACAGCAGCTTGTAGTAATCCATAACAGGAGTAGCCAATAATTGATTTTGGAACACTCCCATATTTTAGAGATATATTAACAACCTTGGTGGTAATCACGCAAAATAACTGAATCTCCAAAATACGGGCTGGTGGAATCATATTGGCCAACAATTCGATAGCTATTCTGTATTCCGGTGTTGCTAATTCTGGTTCATCTATTAACGCCGCAATCTTTCTATCGCCTAGATTAGCCTTAGCAGCAACCAGTTCCTTTTCAAAAGCAACCGACAAATCCTTTTCAGGTAAGGTGATTCCAAGTAAAGCCAGTGCTTTTCGTCCGATTTGAATTGCTTCGGCATACTTTGCTAACAGGGTGTATTGCACAATTAACACATTGTAAATTTCAGCTTTTTCAAAAGCCGATTTAGTTTGTTCCAAAGTCAGGTTGATTAAAGTTTCCGAGTCATTAAAATGACCATTCAAATACTCAACTTCTGCTAACATTTTATGCAATGCTAAAGTTAAGTCATAATGTTCAACCCAACTTTTGAAGGTTAAACAGTCTTTACCAATCATCAAATATTGACGTGCTGCCGCATAAGCAGTTGCATTTTTGGCTTTTTCTCCAGCTTCCAAGTTTAATTTGGCTAAAACTTTCTGCTCTTGAGGATCGGTTATTAATTTTTGCCCCATATTAAGATGATCGATCATTTTAAAAAGTTTTTCTACCGATTCTTCTGTAGCAGTATTAGCCAATAATAGTCGCCCAATTTTTAGATGAACTGCTTTCTTTTGAGCATCTTCAATCAATGCATAAACGGCTTGTTGTACACGATCATGTTGGAATTTAAAATGCGTCTTGAGATCACCATGTTCTAGGTTGTCTAACTGTTTAAAATTATCATCCACTGATTCAAGTAAACCTTCTTTGATCGCTTGCCAAAGATGTGTGAAGGTCGCTGCCTGCGTTTGTTGATAAATAATAGATAGCGTTTTCAAATCAAATGAGTTACCAATGCAAGCAGCCAATTTCAAAACAGTTTGTGTGTTGATGGGTAATTGGCTGATTTTACCAGTCATTAATACCACGACATTATCAGTTATGCCTTTAGCCGCAATTTTGGAAATATCCCATTGCCACTTTTGTTTCTTGACATCAAAAGCTAATAGTGCTTCTTCGTACAAGATTTTTAGAAATTCGTGGGTGAAAAATGCATTACCTTGCGTTTTTTCATACACTAAATGAGTTAAGGCATGAATATGAGTTGATTCAACCTTTAAAGTCTCTGCAATCAGTGTATTCACATTAGCCAGTGACAGATTATTCAATTGAACGGTGTTGACTGTGACAGCTGCTTTATGTAACTCTTCTACTGTCATCATCAAGGGATGAGTCGCATCGACTTCATTATCCCGATAAGCACCAATGAAAAAGAAATATCGGCCATCCGTATCTGTCATCAATAATTTCAAGAGATTTAAGGAGGCAGAATCTGCCCATTGTAAATCGTCAATGAATAAAATAAGAGGATGAGCAGGTTGACAAATTGCACGGAAAAAGTTTTGAAAAACTAAACTAAAACGATTTTGCGCTTCGGTTGATCCAAGCAGAGCCACAGTGGGTTGTTTGTCAATGACTAATTCTAATTGTGGAATAACATCTATTAAGAGTTGTCCATTGTTGCCCACCGCATTGAGAATTTTGGAACGCCATTGACTTAATTGCGCGGTTGATTCAGTGAGTAGATAATTGCAAAACTCACTCAAAGCTTGTGTGAGCGCGGAATAGGGAATATTACGTTGATATTGATCAAATTTACCGGCAGCAAAACAGCCACGTTTTTCAGTCATCGGTTTATGGACTTCATGCACCAAAGCGGTTTTGCCCACGCCGGAATAACCAGCAACCAGCATCATTTCAGCTTTGCCTAAGCTCACTCGTTCAAATGCTTGTAATAAAGTATTGACTTCATTTTTTCGACCATACAGTTTTTGCGGGATTTCAAATTTACCAGAGAAATCGTTTTGGGCGAGTTCAAAGGACAAACCTGACAGGTTTTCAAAACCTGGCAGGTTTTTGAGACATTTCTCCAAATCCACTTTCAAGCCAAAAGCCGATTGATATCGATCCTCGGCGTTTTTTGCTAACAATTTCATCACGATGTCAGAAATAATCGGGGGTATATCCGAATTAACTTCACATAAGGGAGAGGGAGTTTTTGCAATATGACAATGTACTAACTCCATTGCATCAGTGGCAATAAAAGGCAATTTTCCGGTAAGCAATTCATAAAAAGTCACTCCCAATGAATATAAGTCGGTGCGATAATCCATACTGCGATTAATACGCCCGGTTTGTTCGGGAGATAAATAAGCTAATGTGCCTTCAAGTTGTTCTGGATTTTTAAGGGTAGGATTTTCACGCGGCAAGCGGCTTGCAATCCCAAAGTCAATGATTTTCAAGAGCTTAGTATCAGGATTAATAACGATATTGCTTGGGTTGATGTCCTTGTGGATAATATTAGCGGCATGAATTTTGCTTAAATTGTCAGCCGTTTCGATGGCAAGGGGGAAAAAGTCCTTTAGCGTCAAAGGATTATTTGCTATTAATTGTTTTAAGGACTCGCCCCCAAAATCTTCCAAAATAATGACGAGCGTATTTTGATATTTTTCAATATCATAAACTTTGATAACTCCCGTTAAATCTAAATCATGCGTAATTTCATACTCTTGTCGATAGCGGGTTAATTCAACTGGGGTAGGGTAGTCTTGTTTGAGCATTTTAAGGATAACTGGTTGATTATCCTTTTTTCGATGCCCCCGATAAACGAGCGAGTTAGCACTCTCGTAAATCTGACTACCTATTTGATAGTTAGTTAGAGTTAACATAGTTTCTTCTAAAGTGAATTATAATAGAGTGATGCGGGAACGTCATACGTTCCCAATAAGGATGTCTCAAAGGATGTCTCAATCGTTATATACTGCACACGGTTATAATTTAAACTTTCATGTAGGGTGGGCAACGTTTTTTTTGCCCACCTTCCTTATTAAAATTTGATTTGACGGTAGGGTGTACAAACGATAGCGTTATATACCAAACCACCAAAACGGTGGATGACACACAGCTTAATCCTCCCTACATTCAGTAAATTTTGACTTGTGTATAACAACGAGTGAAGACATTGGGAAGTGGAAGTTTTTTTACTAAAAACTAAAAGCGGTTATCTTGTCTGTTCATAAAAACAATTATTACATCAGTAATGTTTCTGATATTGCTGATAAAATTGGTTATATTGCAGAAATTTTTAAAACAAAATAGGCAACGTCTGTTGCCTACCATTAATGAGCGAAATCCTTTTTATTCCTTTATTCAATCTCGTCCATAAACATCTTCATAACGCACAATATCATCTTCTCCCAAGTAACTCCCTGATTGTACTTCGATAATTTCTAAAGGGAGTTTACCTAAGTTTTCCAGACGATGTTTGACACCTAAAGGAATATAAGTCGATTGATTTTCGGTAAGAACAAAGGTTTCATCGCCTCGTGTAATTTGCGCTGTGCCTTTAACGATTACCCAATGTTCAGAACGGTGATAGTGCATTTGTAAAGAAAGAGTTGCACCTGGATTGACTGTAATACGCTTGACTTGAAAACGACTTTCAACGTCAATGTTTTCATAACTTCCCCAAGGACGATAAACTTTACGGTGTAGCTCTACTTCGCTACGGGAATCGGCTTTAAGATGAGTAACGATTTTTTTGACATCTTGAACATGATCTTTATGAGCCACTAATAGAGCATCAGCGGTTTCCACAATCGTTAAGTTTTCTATACCGATTGCTGTCAATAAACGATGTTCTGCACGCAGATAGCAATTTTGAACGTTTTCTGTGAGAACATCTCCCATTTTCACATTGCCATCGCTATCTTGTTCACTGATTTCCCACAATGATGACCATGCGCCAATATCATTCCAGCCCGCGTCTAAAGGAATAACAACCGCATCGTCAGTATGTTCCATTACTGCATAATCTATAGAATCGCTAGGACAAGCTTTGAATGCTGCGGCATCTAAACGGAGAAAGTCTTTATCTTCCAAAGCTTCGGTAATTGCTAAGCGACAAGTGCCTACAATATCGGGAGCCACTTTTTCCAGTTCTTTTAAATATTGGGTGGCTTTAAACAAAAACATGCCACTATTCCAATAATATTGGCCTGACTCTACATACTGTTTTGCGGTATCAATATCTGGTTTTTCAACAAAACGTTCAACTGATAAAGCAATTGAGTCTTCTATCGGATCAGTTGCATTAATATAACCATAGCCGGTTTCTGGGCGGTTAGGTACAATCCCAAAAGTAACCAAGTAGTTCGCTTGTGCTAAAGATATCCCCGCTGCAATCGCTTCGCGGAATATCTCAGCGTTAGCAATTGTATGATCTGCCGGTAAGATTAATAATAAGGCATCGGGATCGTGGGTAAGTGCAGCTAAAGCAGCTACTGCGGCTGCGGGTGCAGTATTACGACCTATCGGCTCAAGAATAATATGTGCGGGAGAGATACCTATTTTTCGCAATTGTTCAGCAACTAAAAAACGATGCGTTTCATTGCATACGACAAGTGGTGCCGCTTTATCTGGTAGTCCGTCTAATCGGAATACGGTATCTTGCAATAAGGTATTATCACCAATTAAAGCCAATAACTGCTTTGGATAATTTTCGCGGGAGAGGGGCCATAAACGACTCCCTACACCGCCTGAAAGAATGACAGGAAGTAACATTTTAGGTAATAGATGTAAGTAATAAGTTGAGGAGTTCAAACTTTAGTTTGGAAAAATGGGAGTCCAAACTTTAGTTTGGAAATAAACCCAAAATAAATTTTGGACTCCTGCTTAAATCAAGTTTATTATCGTTCCTAAATTTTATTTAGGAACGTACTGCACAAGAAGCTTCGCTTCAAGACCAAAAATGGCGGCTAAAAATTCGTCAGACATAAATTAAATAATCTTATCGAAGCAAAGCTTCTTGTACAGTGCGTTCCCAAATAAAATTTGGGAACGATAAAAATCCCGAACATTTATGATTATTGTTTATTGTTTCGTTCATTATGTTAGGATTTTTTGAAACCGAAATATGGCTTTATTTTGGGAAATCGTCCATAATAAACGAAACAACGTTGTTATCTTTTTCTCTCAAATTTTCCATCCAAATTATAAAAAAAATCAATGACTCGAAAGATTTCATCCGTTGCTTCAACGATAGTTGAAATCGTTTCTGGATCACTGGCTAAATGTCCACCAGTAGGTACTATTTTTAATTGAGCCATTGACCAATTTTGTTTCAGGAGATAAGAATTTTCTAATGGACACACTAAATCTCGTTGTCCATGAATGATAATCGCGGGTATGTTTGCTAATTTGTTGATATTTTGTAATAACTGATTTTCTTCAAGAAAACAGCGGTTAAACATATAATGGCATTCAATACGGACGGCATTCAATAATTCTTCAGAAAATTCAATAGGATCAGTAAATTCTCCATAACTAACAACATAACCATTCCAAGCTGCCCACGCAATCGCTGCGGTACGAGAAAGAGCAGTATCTTTGCCGGTTAAACAATCATAATAATTGGCTAATGGTGTATCCGCATTTTTTGGCAAAAAATCTGTAAATGCCTGCCATTGTTGAGGAAAAATACGGCTGACACCACCTTCTACATAACCCCAATTAATATCACGGGTTCTGGCTAAAAAAGTACCCCGCAAAATGAGTGCTAATACATATTCAGAGTATTGTTGGGCATAGACTAATCCTAATGTCGTTCCCCACGAGCTACCAAATATGACCCATTTTGGAATTTTTAGTTGTTTTCTAATTGTTTCTATATCAGCCACTAAATCCACTGTGGTATTATTTTGGAGATTGCCCGATGGGGTAGAATGCCCTGCACCACGTTGATCAAACAATACAATTCGGTAAATACTTGGATTAAATAAAGAACGATGGTGCGGCTTATAATGTGAACCGGGTCCTCCATGCAAAAATAACACCGGAATACCTTCGGGATTTCCACATTCCTCAACGTTTAAAACATGCGATTGTCCAACCGCAATTTTATGCGTGGAGTATGGTTCAATATCAGGATATGGTATTTTCATATAGCTTAAAGTTCATTTTCCTTAATACCCCAACGTGTTTTGACTTCATCACGGTGGAGGGCTAACCATTGGAGCGCGATAATAGCAGGCGCAAAACGAATTTTTCCAGTTTGCAACATATCTAAAGCATTATCAAGCGATACAACATGGACTTTAATGTCTTCATTTTCTGAGACGACTCCATGAATACCATTGGCTTGACTTGCATCTACTCGTCCACAAAAAAGGGCTGTGGTTTCACTGGTACTCCCTGGGCTGACAAAAAAATCACAAATGGGAATAACATCAGAGACAGGACAACCGGTTTCTTCGACGGCTTCTCTATAAACCACTTCACTTGGCGCCTCCCCTGATTCTAAAATGCCGGCAACGATTTCCCATAACCAAGCACCATGAGAATGCCCTATAGCCCCCGGACGAAATTGTTCAATCATGACAACCTGTTCGTTAACCGGATCGTAAGGCAAAACCGCCGCTGCATGACCTCGTTCAAGGACTTCACGGAATAATTCACCACTCCATCCCCCGTCAAAAAGCGTGTGTTTGAGTCGATAACGGACTAATTTAAAAAAACCGTCATAACAATTTATTTTCTCAATAATTTCAATATCGTTATTTACCATTTAAATCACCTTTGTTTTATCCAGTGGAGTCCAAAGCTTTAGCTTTGGAAAGCCCAAACCTAAAGGTTTGGACTCCAACCGTCAATATAACTTTGACAATGTACTAAGTATTAGAGCGATCCTCTGCTAGACAATTGCCAAATTTCCTTTACTTTCTAGCCACGTTTTGCGATCACTCGCTCGTTTTTTCATCAGTAACATATTCATTATATTTTCTGTTTCTTCCGCTTCATCCAATGTCAACTGAATAAGCCGTCGAGTATCTCTCGCCATTGTTGTTTCACGCAATTGTAAAGGATTCATCTCTCCCAATCCTTTAAACCGCTGTACATTGATATGACCTCGTTTTTTTTCAGCGGCAATACGATCTAAAATTCCTTTTTTTTCTTCTTCGTTTAAGGCATAATAAACGGTATTGCCAACATCAATGCGATACAATGGCGGCGTTGACACATAAACATGTCCCTCTTCTACGAGTTTACGAAAATGTTTGACAAACAACGCACATAACAATGTTGCAATATGCGAACCATCAGAATCAGCATCAGCAAGTACACAGACTTTTCCATAGCGTAAACTATTTAACTCTTCAGTGCCTGGATCAATACCCAAAGCAACAGCAATGTCATGAACTTCTTGTGATGCAAGCACTTGGTTAGTATCGACTTCCCAAGTATTCAGAATTTTGCCACGTAAAGGCATCACCGCTTGAAAATTTCGATCCCGCGCTTGTTTACATGAACCGCCAGCACTATCGCCTTCCACCAAAAATAATTCGGTTTGATTGAGGTCTTGTAAGGTACAATCGGCGAGTTTACCCGGCAAAGTAGGCCCATTAGTAGCCTTTTTGCGGACCACTTTTTTATCGGCTTTGAGACGTTTTTGTGCGTGGCTAATTACCAAATCGGCAATTTTTTCTCCAATTTCAACATGTTGATTGAGCCAATGGCCAAAAGCATCACGTACTATACCAGAAACAAACGTTGCACAACCCCTAGAACTTAACCGTTCTTTAGTTTGTCCTGAAAATTGTGGTTCTTCTAATTTGACGGATAATATGTAAGCACAACGTTCCCATACATCTTCGGGCGCAAGCTTAACACCGCGCGGCAATAAATTGCGGTAATCGCAAAATTCACGCAAAGCTTCTAACAAACCACTACGTAAACCATTAACATGAGTACCACCTTGTGTTGTTGGAATTAAATTGACATAACTTTCCGTCAACAACTCACCGAAAGGAATCCACATCAGTGCATAATCTACAGCCTCTATCTTTCCTTCAAAGTGTCCAATAAAAGGATTATCAGGCAAACTTTCTATATCGCCCAAATTATCAAGTAAATAAGTGGTCAACCCATCTTTATAAAACCAATCCAGTTTTTCCCCCGTATTTTCATCCTCAAAAGTAATCGTCAAGCCTGCACAAAGAACAGCCTTAGCACGTAAAAGATGAGTAAGGCGAGGTAATGAAAAACGTTGGGAGTCAAAATATTCAGGATTTGGCCAAAAACGGAGCGTGGTACCAGTGTTGCGCTTGCCCACGTTACCAACAACTTCTAATTCAGAGGTTTTATCACCATTGGCATAAGACATTTGATATCGCTTGCCATTACGTTTAATGGTAATTTCTAAATGACTGGAAAGCGCGTTGACGACAGATATACCAACCCCATGTAATCCCCCAGAAAATTGATAATTTTTTTTAGAAAATTTGCCACCTGCATGTAAGCGGGTAAGAATCACTTCCACGCCACTAACTCCCTCTTCAGGGTGTATATCAACAGGCATACCGCGCCCATTATCACGGACACTTAATGAATTATCCGCATGTAAAATGACATCAATGCGGTTAGCATGTCCAACGATGGCTTCATCAACACTATTATCAACGACTTCCTGCGCCAAATGATTAGGACGAGACGTGTCGGTATACATGCCAGGGCGTTTTCGCACTGGATCGAGTCCAGTTAAAACTTCTATATCAGCAGCATCGTAACTTGTGACCATTTCTGTGTTTTAATACTTTTTATGAGTTATTTTATTGTTAAAATTAAATTCTTCATTATTCGCTTAATTAAACTACAAATGTATATTTTATATTATTGAAAAATAAAGAGTTTATTATTCGCATTTTTCATGCCATATACCATATATTTTATTTTTTATCATACAAGAATAGTAAGGAATGAGGATTTTATAATTTCCAAAACTTAAAAAAGTTGTCAAACCTGACAGGTTTTTAAAACCTGTCAGGTTTAGTGATTTTATTAAATCCTGAATCCTAACTACTCAATTGGACAACCATATTGGTATACCATATCCGATAAGAGGTAGGGACAATCTCTTGTAGTTGTCCTAGTCACAAAATATTTTGGTATGTAAACATCGTTATTATAATTTTTAAATTGTATGCCATTTTCAATAGAAATCCAAAATCAATCAAATAATTGAGTTAAATCCTATATTTTCTAGTGTTGTAAAGTCTCAATTTTAGATATCCTCCAAACATCAAAAAATCGGATTTCTCAGTGGTATCAGCACGATTTGGAATGAACAAAAATACGGTTCAAAAAATACCAAGATAAATCTTGAACTTCAAATTAGAACATTACAATTTTTTAGTAAAAGTACTATACTAAATGACGAGAAGTTAGTCGGGCAGTCGCTGTATTTTTAATTTTTTAAGGATATAGAGGAAAGTCCGGGCTTCATAGGACAGGGTGCCAGGTAACGCCTGGAGAGCATAAGCTTATGGAAAGTGCCACAGAAAATATACCGCCCTTAGGTAATTTAGAAGGGGTAAGGGTGAAAAGGTGTCGGTAAGAGCGCACCGCATTGGTGGTAACATCAATGGCAAGGTAAACCCCACCTGAAGCAAGACCAAATAATGGAATTTATAGAATAAAAAATAAAAAATGAAAAATAGTTTTAGAACATTTTATATTTGGCATTCTATTAGAGATGTGGTCCGCATCGTTCCTGGGTAGGTCGCTAGAGGTGTCTGGTGACAGACATCCCAGATGAATGGCTGCCCCATTGGTGATTTTCATACTCTTCTGTATTTAAAGGGGATTTGGAGATTTAACCGGTGGACAGAACCCGGCTTATAGACTAACTTCTTTATTTTTTGTATTATTAAGATTAAATATTAGAGAAACGCTAATTCTTTATTCTTTGATATTTTATTTTTTCAATTTTTTTACTATTTTAATTTATTTTTATTCTTTTTTCATATTTCATATCAAATCAAATTTTGTAACTAGTCAACTTTTCGTTCTAACAATATTGAAACTAACTTTTTTGGTGTAAAGCGTGAATAGCTTTATGTGAAACATGAAGTTAATGAATTTAAAAATACCGGACATAAATATTCAGTTAAGTTCAAAATATTGTTGAAACAATCGGATAAATGACCAACAATCAATTTAGGAGGATATTAAATTGCAAATATTTAATAATTTTATAAGGGTGGGAATTGTCTGTCTACTATCTCTTATCCCTTTAGTGAGTTATGCGGGAAGTTCTGTACCGACTTATGATCCAGAAACTCGCGAACTGATTTTGCCAAGAGTTTATGTGGGAGATGAGGAATATCATGCCGTCTTGCGTTTAGAGACAACGCCTGATGGCGTGATGCGTTTCGTGTTTTCCAAACTGGACTTTATGTCAACTTTGACCTTCAAGAATCGTGGTAAACTGGTTGGTAGTTTTACTTTAGCTGAATTGAAGGACAAATTGGCACCGACTGATGTGTCGGTGATTGAACCTCACTATAACAGTGAAATAACTTATCGGGGGTTTCCAGCAAGAGAGTTGTTTGACCTGATATATGGCAAAGAATGGCGCGACAGTGAAGAAGTGCTTTTTACGGCTTTGGATGGTTATCAACCTTCCATTCCAGTACAGAAGTTCTTAGATCACACCAGTTACGTGACCTATAAAGCCCCTGGCTATTCTGATTTTCAGGTCATTAAGGTTTTTACAAGTAGCACAGGTCCTGGCACTTTTGAAGTCGCCAATTTAGGGCCTTTCTACTTGGTTTGGGAAAATGTTGAAGATAAGGATGCGCCCAGTGGCGAAGACTTTCCTTATCAAATGGCATCAATTGATTTGATTACTTTTGCAGAACGTTTTCCTGAGATGGCAGCACCACAAGACAGTGGTGAAAATGTCAAACGGGGCTTTTTGCAATTTCGTCAACACTGCATGGTTTGCCACATGATTAATGGCAAAGGAGGCACACGCGGTCCTGACTTAACGTATGTGACTAAAAAACTCTCAGACAAGACACTCAAAGAGTGGATTATATATTCAAAAGACGAAGTGATGCCGCCCTTGGAGCCAGAATTAGTCGCTGGTGAAGATGTTAATGTGATAACAGATGAAATTGTTGCTTACTTGAAGGCTAAGGCACAAGAATAAAAAGTGTCAGCGTCCGTCAAATAAATTAGTATAACTGATGTTACGCAGCACGTTTCTTAAAGCCTTATCAAGGAAAATAACAAAAGCAATTTTGAGTATACCGAAAAGGTTTGTTATCTATAGAAACTATTTACTTGATGTTCACTTTTTTTTAAACCGTATATAACTACAGGGATTACTTATAATAAAGGATAAGATTGTGCCAAATGAATGGAGTCACTTTATCTTTAAATTTAACTTTAAAATCAGTCAGATAACTATAAAATTTTATCCTTTCTTATAAGCAATCCCTGTAGTTATATAGCTGGAAAAACGGGAGTATCAAAATTTAGACTTTGGAAACATAGTGCGTAACATCAGTAGTATAATTTGAAATAGGGTGGATTAGCACAGTCCACCCTATTTTTTTGCCAAGGAAATTAAATTACGGTATTACTGTAACCCGCCCATCTTTAATAGCACCGGTACTCTCATCCACGACACCATTTTCCCTGATAAAAGCAATGATTTCATTGCGATAAACAAGACCAGAGTCATTTTTTGGTAAAGCGGTAAGATCAAATCCAACAACCTCATCCGGTAAACCAGCACCGACTTTTGCGCCTTTCCAACCTTCGCCACCTCTTAGAGAGATGTAATCACCAAAAGCAACGTTGAATGTTTCATTTAATAAATCATCAATCGGCTCGCCATTTAACGTTATTTCTTGAGCAACCGCTTTGGTGGCATCACTGTTTAATTTGATAGTGTAACGCAGTTTGCTAGAAAAATGTAGGAAACCACGCGAAATATAGCCACTTAAACTTACTGCATCATCACCTTCCAATTCTTCGGAGCGAACAATACGTTGTGCGTTGCTCATCACCATATCTTTTATCTGTTGACCAGTCATTTGTGCGACCACAATCATGTCTGCATAAGGCATCACACTATACCAATCATTAAAATTGATATCCGAATTTGGCTCTACTCCACTGTTGACACCAGAGGCATTGAATGCTGCGATATCGACTTGTTGACTTTCACCGTCTTTTTCAGGAAAGTTAACACTTTGTGCCACGATTGCGTCATTCATAAAGTTAGCCATGACGGTTTCACCCACGTAACGATCAGCAATATTTTGTACTGTAGATAGATCATCTAAACCGCCCGCTGTGCCAATGACTTCCTGCAATTTATCATCTAACATGGCATACAGCGGTGCCATAACGGTATTCTCAAATTCCATATCAAGATCATCGTCATGTTCATAGTTACCATAATTGGGATCATCGGAGGCTACTCTATCATCCCGCTTTTTCAATGGAATGAGGCGAGCAGTTAACTGAGAACGTAAACCTTTTTCCGTTTGGAGCAATGAAAAGACTGCTTCACCTAAATGGCTACCCTTAGCTCCGGCTTCTAGGATAGGTACCGATTTATCGACAACATTCAAACCGTCTGTATTAATCGGAAGGTGCAAATGTCCACCAATGATGACAATCGGCTTATCAGTCATTTTAGCGGCAGTTTCAGCAAGTTGTACGTCACCCACTTCCAATTCATGTCGTACTTGGGTATAAGTTTCACCGTTGTACCCCAAATGGCTCAGAAGAATGATGACATCTGAGAGTTGGTCAACATAAGATAAGGTGTTTTCTAATGTTTTTAGGAGTTCGCCGGCTTCAAATTCCGGATCATCTTTTTGTCTTAGGAGCGTTTCCTCTCTTGTGGTTAACCCAATGATACCAATTCGTAAGCCTTTTGCGACTCCTATGATAGCAGGACGATAATGTGCTGTGGTCAAATTTTGGGAACCGTACAAATTAGCAGACAAAATCGGAAACTTCGCATCTTGTTCAATGGCTTTTGCAAGTAAAGCAGTACCCCGATCTAGCTCATGATTACCAATAACAGCAGCATCATGCCCCGCAGCGGAATAGGTTGTGTAAGCGGCACTGGTTTGAAAACTATCGACATCATAACCCAATAACTCATCAAAAGGGTTACCAATATGATCATCTCCTGCTGAGACAAGTAACACGATCTCATTATCTGCTGCATTGGCTCTGGCTTCTTTAACAATTTTCACCATTTGGGAAAAACGGTGCGTATCGCCTTTTTTGGAATGCACACTCCTTAACTCACTGTGCAAGTCATTAAAGTGGAAAATACGCAGAACAATTTCCTCTCCTTTTTCAAACGGTGCTTTAATCGGTGGAACAACACCATTGCCGATTTGAAAATCATGAAATTCATTGACTTCCAAATTAGCAACATCTCCTTCAAGGAGATAAAGCGACTCAAAACCACCTTTGGGATTGGGGGTTCCCTGCTTGAGGATTACAACATTCTCAGCGTTTACAGGTTCATGGAAGTCGTGTTGCCAATAAAAGCCTTCATTATCAGTGGGATAATATTGAAGCCTTGCAACATGTTTAACACCTTCTTCGATACCGTTGACAGGAAGGATAAGATTAAACGCATCATCCAACGTTGCACACGAACTCGGTGTCCACTGACAGGTACTGAGTTTAGAACTCGCCAATTTCCAGTAAAGTTCATCAGAAGCATCCACTGGAGTGGCAGAATCAAGTTCCAAGCTTAGTTGCAGTTTATCAACCATAACACAGGGTATTGTCGCGTTCCCCGTTGTTGAGTCATATAGAGAGGTGGGACATAATTCCGCCTGCACAATGACTGAACTCATAGACAATAATATGACTGTGATTGCGCCAAATAAATAATTAAGTATTTTCATAACCTACCTTATTTAAATTTAAATAAAAAAATAAATTTAAGAATAAAAAAATCAAAATTTAATTTAAATAAATAACAAAAATTTAAGAATCGGTAAAACAGGCACTGGGGTCGTTGAGTGGAATTGATTAAAGCCGTAAAACAGATTTTATCGTTCCTAAATTTATCCTTGCTGTAAATTTTTCTGTGCTTTAGCAAAGCTTTGTACTTTCGCAGAATTATTTACAGCAAGAATTTATTTTATCATCTATCTGTTTTTATAACTACTCAGCCTGTTATTCTTAGGAATAACCACGAAATAACTTCCTGTTCCACCGGTTCTACCGGTGGCTATTCACATTTAAACACTGAAGGGGTTAAAACCAACCGGTTGACCGTTTTTTGAATTTTTCGTACCGCGTTTCCCTCCCAAGCCAGCACTTAAATGGGATTTGACAAAATAGCAGCAATTCAGAGTATAAAATAATTATTTAATAAACAAATAGTTATAAACAATCTAAAAAATATTTTTCCGGCTATTTTATTAAATAGATATTTTATAACTATAGCGTTTCCCAATTGGATAAAGTACAACCTCCCCTAAATCCCCTCCTTAATTAAAGCTAATCTTTACCCACAAGTATCCTAAAATTATTTAATCGTATAAATAGTAAGG
>JAUCGK010000095.1 GCA_030378085.1 Candidatus Parabeggiatoa sp. HSG14 | reverse complement strand
TTTACAAAGACTTAGGCTTAAGTTGGCGCGTATGGGGGTATCCCCAAAATCTGTTACAATCAGCAAAATTTCATTTTGCACTACTCTGGTATTCACTTTTGAAGTACAGTGCGTAACATCAGTTATTTATGTGAAAAACTATATATCCTAATGGCACTCACTTAAATCTTAGCGTTGATGTTGACTTTAAGTAAGTGCCATGAACTAGCCTATCTTAGCCTACCTTATCTTTTAGTTTTGCACAATAGAAATCCTTTCTTATATACAATCCTTGTAGTTAAAGGTTTTTTCTCGTTTCACAGCGAAAGCCTTGGAACCAGAAAAAAAACATTATCTCTTGTTTTTAGTTTACTGATGTTACGCAGATAGCTTCCAAACGGGAGTGCAAAATTCATTTTGCACTCCCGTAGAGACACACAGCCGTGTGTCTCTACTTTTGGAAGAAGACTTTAGAACCATTTTAGAAAATTGAGTTAATATCAATATTTCGAGGAATAAAATTATGTTTGAAATCATTAAGTGGGTTTTTGCAGTAATAACCACGATATTAGGTATTATCGGTGGTATAGCGGCTATTGATTATTTCTGTAGTGGCTGTGTGAAAAAATTTAATCTGATTGCTTATTTTCGTTGGCAAAAACGTGGGTGTAAGCTTGAACCAATAAGCGAACCCAGTGGTACGGTTCCTTTAAATTCGCCTTTTTATGTAGAACGTCCGCCGATAGAGTCGGCGTGTTATGAAAATATCGGTTTTTCCGATGCCTTAATTCGGGTTAAAGCTCCGCGACAAATGGGTAAATCGTCTTTGCTGGTGCGGATTTTGGATCAATCTAAGCTGCAAAGTCGTCGGATAGTTTATTTGTCTTTTCAAGAGGCTGATAACGAGATATTCAGTAGTCTGGATCGGTTTTTATATTGGTTTTGTGGTAGTGTTACCGAGCAATTGGGTTTACCGGATAAATTAGATAAAAATTGGCAGGGCGTGTTAGGGAGTAAATCTAAGTGCAATAATTACTTTGAGAAATACCTACTGAATGAAATAGCGAAACCTCTGGTTTTGGGTTTGGATGAAGTGGATATGATTTTCGAGCATGAAGCCATTGCTGCTGACTTTTTCTCGCTTTTACGAGTGTGGCATGAAAAGGGTAAAAATGAGGAACCGTGGAAAAGGTTACGTATGGTGATTACGCACTCTCAAGAAGTTTATGTGCCACTCGACATGAAGCAATCACCTTTTAATGTGGGCATTGCAGTTGATTTGCCAGAATTTACTCAAGAACAAGTGCAGGATTTAGCACGGCGGTATAAACAGGCTTTGACAGATGAGCAAATTGAACAGCTTGTCAAATTGGTTGGGGGGCATCCTTATTTGCTGCAAGTCGCACTTTATCAGATTGCCCATAAGCGATATACCTTGAAAAAGCTTTTAAAAGTCGCGCCTTATGAAGATGGTCCTTATTCTGAACATCTGCGACGACACCGGTTGAATTTGGAAAAACACGTAGAGTTGGCTAATGAGGCTAAGCGGGTTATGAGTGCAGATAATCCACTCCCAGCCAGTGAGGTAAATGAAATCTTTAGATTGCGGAGTATGGGTTTAGTTAAGGTGAAGGATGACGAGGTGATGCCATTGTGCGATTTGTATCGGCAGTATTTTAATAAACGTTTGTGAAACGCCCCGCAGCGCGGGGTTCACCGTTCCCACGCAGCGCGTGGGAACGAGAATGTAGGATTTAAGGTTAACGCCCCGCAGCGAGAGCGAGACTTTCTCGTTCCTACGCGCTGCGTGGGAATGCCAACCCACCGCGCTGCGGTGTGTGAAATGTGGGATTTAAGGTTAACGCCCCGCAGCGAGAGCGAGATTTTCTCGTTCCCACGCGCCGCGTGGGAATGCCAATCCACCGCGCTGCGGTGTGAATTGTGGGATTAATCACGAGACCACCATTCGGTATACACAGGTATTAATCCCTCTAACCCTGCGTAATTACGGGCACTCGAATAACGCCAATGTAATGGATCATCAATATATCCACGTTTCACTGGATTATTGTGAATATACTCCAATTTTTCCAACAACATCGCTTCATTTTGTAACCATTGGGGATGTGTGCCCTCTTCCCAAAATTGATATTCTCTGTCTGTTTTATGTGCTTTTTTATAATAAGCTAATTTTTTTAATAATGGATGCACTTGTTTGGCTTGTAAATAATCAATAATTTGCCGTGCTGTATAAGACTTCCAATGTTGTATCTGTTTTTGTAGTTCTGGTGATTGAATGATGCAATGCAGATGATTTTCCAAGATAACATATCCGTATAAGCGAAAATCATGATTTTGCTGGCGAAAAGTAAAAGCTTCCAGTAAAATTTGCACCGTTTCCTGACGAGTAAACACAGGCAACCACTCAAGTACAGTACAAGTCATAAAATGTGGCGCATTGTCTTGAACTATGCGATAACGACTTCGTCCCATTTTCTTTTACCATAAGTTAATCTCGTTCCCACGCGCCGCGTGGGAATGCTCAAGCACCGCGCTGCGGTGCATTTCGTCCCGCAGCGCGGGATTCCGGCGTTCCCACGCAGCGCGTGGGAACGAGATAATTAAACATGATTAGGACTAATATGTCAAATCAAAAATCTGAATACACTATCGGGGGCAATGTGTCTGCCGATAATAAAATGTATGTGGTACGCCAGGCTGATCAAGATTTATATAAGGGCTTGAAAAGTGGCGAGTTTTGTTATGTGCTTAATGCCCGGCAAATGGGGAAGTCTAGTTTGCGGGTGCGGGTTGCACGGCGATTACAAGCGGAAGGGATGGCTTGTGTCAATGTTGATGTGACTGAGATTGGCAGTCAGGAGACGACTCAAAAACAATGGTATGCCGGTATCATTGATGTTATTGCGGATGACTTGCATTTAACGGATTTTGATGTGAATAGTTGGTGGGAGCAGCATGATTTGTTGTCGCCGGTGCAACATTTAAGTAAGTTTTTTGACAAGATTTTGTCGGAACGCTCGGAGAATATCATTATTTTTGTGGATGAAAGTGATGGGATTCGGCGGTTTGGGCAGGATTTCTTTGCGTTGATTCGGGCTTGTTATAATCGCCGTTCTGATAACTCGGCTTATAACCGTTTGACTTTTGCTATTTTGGGGGTGGCGAGTCCTGGGGATTTGATTGCGGATAGAAAATTAACGCCGTTTAATATTGGGGTGGCGATTGAACTTGCTGGCTTTCAGTTGCATGAGGCGATGGTGTTGGCGGATGGCTTGGGAGTGAATCAGCCAGAGAAAGTGTTGCAAATTGTGTTGGAGTGGACAGGCGGGCAACCATTTTTAACCCAAAAGTTGTGTGATATTATCAGCAAAAGTGAGGCTTTGCCGGATGTCGCTGCTTGGATTGAGCAGTTAGTGCGGACTGAGATTGTTAAGCATTGGGAGAGCCAAGATGAGCCAATGCACTTACGGAATATCAGTGGGCGAATTTTGCATGAAGGCGGACAGAAAACTGGGCAGATGTTGGGACTTTATCAGCGCGTGTTACGGGAGGATGTGTTAGCCGATGATTCGCGGGAGCAGTTGGATTTACGTTTGTCTGGTTTGGTGGTGAAATATCAGAATAAGTTGTTGGTTTATAATAAAATTTATGCCTTAGTGTTTGATAATGATTGGATTAATAATACACTGGCAAAGTTGCGCCCTTATGCGGAGTCTTTTAATGGCTGGCAGGATTCAGGGAAATCGGAGGCGTATTTGTTGCGAGGGCAGGCGTTTGAACAGGCTTCGGCTTGGGCTGAAGATAAGAATTTGAGTGAGGATGACCATAGTTTTTTGAATGCGTGTCGGCAGTTAGCGGAGAGGGAGGTTAGAAAGGCGTTACGGGCAAAAGTACAAAGGCAGATGGTTTTTGGTTTGGCTCTCTTTTTATCGGTGACGGTTGGGCTGGCGTTGTGGGCATTTGTAGAACGGCAAAGCGCAGTTGAGGCGAAACAACAAGCTATAAAATCTGAACAGAAACGCACCAAAAGCCTATTCGATTCGCACCTCACTCATGCCTCACTGTTAGCACGCGGTGAAGATTATGCCGCCGCAAAAGAGGTGTTAAAAGAAAGCCGCAAATTAGACTCAGAAATAATTGCTCCCCGTCGTCATGCACGGAATTTGTTGGCTGGGTTTACGGAGATTATGGGCGGGGCAGCGAATAAGGTTTATGAGGGAGCAGGGGCAGCATTGCTTTATGTTGCTGTTAGTCCTGATGGTAAATTATTAGCTACCGCTGGGGAAAATGGGACGTTGGTATTGTTTGATGTTGAGAGTGGTGAATTAGTCAAGCGGTTAGAAGGGCATGATAAGACTGAACATATTTTTGCTGTTGTCTTTCATCCCAAAGGTAAATGGCTTGCCAGTGCTGGAGATGATAAACATATTATTCTCTGGTCATTACCAGAAGGTGAGAAGTTATTGGAATGGCAAGCACCCGGTAAAGTCAATGCACTGGCAGTTAGTCCTGATGGTTCTTTGTTAGCCAGTGGTGGTTTTGATAATAACATTACTCTATGGACAGCAGAAACTGGTAAGCTTGTGCGTACTATTCAACCATATCATAGAAGTTACATTATTCAAGATGGATTGGCCTTTAATTCCACAGGAGAACTGTTAGTGAGTGCATCTGCCGATAACGTTATAGGTTTATGGGAAGTTAGCACAGGTGAACCACTGAAAATTTTATTTAGAAAACCAGTCAGTAGTATAACATGGAGTTCTAATGATAAAATATTAGCAATTGCCAATAGTGCTGATAACACTATTAGTTTGTGGAATATAGAAATGGCCCCAAAAGATGCTTCTATGTGGGAGATGAAAAAACCTTATGTCTTGCGTCAGTTACGCGGACATCAAAATACAGTATTTGCTTTACGTTTTGCTGCTAATGGACGTTATCTGGTGTCAGCTAGTTTTGATCGTACCCTGCGGGTGTGGGATATTAAAAGTGGCGCAACTGTGCGGGTATTACAAGGACATGGCACTGGTGTAACTAGTATCGCTATCCACGATGAACAAATCTTTAGTGCCAGCAATGATGGTACAGTACGGCGTTGGAATATGGATTTGCCACATCAGCAGGTGATGGATTTACCTAGTGAACCTTTTTCTACAGCAATTACACCGGATGGTAATAGTGTGGCAGTCGGTTTTAACGATGGTGCGTTGCGTTTATATTCTTTACCAGATACTCAATTATTATCGGAATATGGAGAAGCGCATACTTATAAAGTAGCACGCATCACCTTTAATGCTGAAGGTAATTTACTGGCTTCTGCTAGTTTTGATGGCACGGCTAAACTATGGCAAGTACAAGAGAATAAATTACAAGAACAACAAACATTTACTGGACATAAAAATGCTGTCTTCGCTATAGCCTTCTCTCCCGATACTAAAATCATCGCCACAGCCAGTTATGATGGACAGATTGGTTTATTTACAGTGGGTACAGAGGAAAAACGCTTTATTGAAAAGGCACATGATGGGAAAGTTGAATCAGTTGTCTTTGATAGCAATGGCACACGTTTGTTGAGTAGTGGATACGAAGATCGTGCCACACGCCTATGGAACCTCAATGCCAACCCACCCACACTATTACAAGAATTTCCTAAAGCACAAGATAAGTTGTTGTGGGCAAGCCTCAGCCCCGATAATAAGTGGGTTGCCAGCGTTGGGCGTGGACAATCTAAAGCGACCATTTATGCCACCCAAGATGGTCAAGAACAACACCGTTTAGTCGGGCATGAAAGCACGATATTCCGTGCTATTTTTAGCCCTGACAGTCAGCAAGTGGCAACCGTTAGTGCAGATGCTACAGTGCGTCTATGGGATTTAAGCAATGGTAGTGAGTTATTTAGTTTGCGTTTGCCTACTAATCAAGGTCATCCTACTCCCCTCTGGGACTTCGACTTCCGCTGCCTCCCCAACAAACACTGCTGGATAGCTGTACCACTCACACGCGGCAAATTGGTGTTGTATGATTTGGGGGAGTATTAAAAATAAGTCAGAATCAGAATTTTCAGGATTTTAGGATTTCCAGGATGTTCTTTTTAATTATGATGCTCTATCCTGTTAATCCTTTAATCCTGAAAATCCTGATTCAGACATTATTGACGATCCAATCCTTTCATAAATATCCTTGTAGTTAGGGTTATGTTTTTAAAATCCTTTATTATATACAATCCTTGTAGTTAGGGTTTTAGGGTTATGTTTTTAAAATCCTTTATTATATACAATCCCTGTAGTTCTTGGTTTTTATTCGTTGTGTTCTTTTCAGATTCGTTGTACTCTTTCCATCCCTGTAGTTAAAGGTTTTTAGCAGTTGAAAGTCTTACTCAGTAACAATAACCTCAAGGCTTTCTGGACTATAAACCACCGTACCCTCCGCTAAACGATAGCCAAAATAGAAATGATGAACACCCGTGTTCTCAAACTGCCCACTATATACTTGTACTTCTATAGGCTCTGCAACTTGGTTTTCATGTTTGGAATCAAGCCAGTACAGCAACCAGTAAGTTCGCATAATACATTTTAGACAACCAGAGGTTTGCCTTTATATGTCCATTTGAAAGGTTTCGCCATTGTTCGGTTGAAGTAATCAATGAAATTCAGCAATTTGTTCTTCAAATCTCGCTTAGAGAAAAAATTACCTCGTTTAATTACTTTCTGATGTTACGCACACTGCTTCCAAAAAGTATGTTATATAGCGTTTCCCGATTGGATAAAAGCAAAGTGTCGAATGATGTTTGGTTCCACCCGTGTACGGGGGATTAGGGGGGTGTCCCCAAAATCTGTTACAATCAGAAATTATATTATCTGCTGATGAGCTGGGAGCCAAACGGTAAAAGTAGAACCCTCGTTAAGTGTACTATTCACAGTAATTTTACCACCCATTGCTTGGCAAAAAGATTGGCTAATGGATAAACCTATACCACTACCACCATATTTACGGCTATAAGAACTGTCAACTTGAATAAAAGCTTGGAAAACACTTTCTATTTTATCAGGCGCAATTCCAATGCCCGTGTCAGCAATTTCAAAAGAAAACCAATCAGTTGGCTCATCAATTTCTGATTTTTGATTTTTGATTGAACCATTTTGAATTTTAGCTATACCATAATTAGAATGACGGGTGATCGTAAAAGTAATTGTCCCTTTATCGGTAAATTTGGCCGCATTATTTAAAATATTGAACAAAATTTGTTCAACTTTGGTTATGTCTGCCAAAATTGTGCCTAAGTTTTTAGGGTATACAATTTTGACTGTATGACCTTGTTTTTCCATAACTGGCGTTATTTTACAGGCAATTTCTGCCACCAAAGCAGATAAATCAAATGTTTCAATGTCGATTTCTATTTTACCCATTTCAATATTAGAAATATCTAATATCTCATTGATTAGGGTGAGTAAATGTTCTCCCGCAGTTAGAATTTCGTCAACCAACTGCTGTTCTTCCTTATTTTGTGCATCCAACTTAAGAATTTCACTAAAACCTATAATGGCATGGAGAGGTGTCCGTAGTTCATGGCTCATATTAGCTATAAACCGGGTTTTGGCAATATTTGCTTCTTCTGCCCTTATTTTGGCATACAGATTTTCTAAAGTGAGCTGCCGAATATTAAGATGTGCTTGGAGACGCGCTAACAACTCATCTTTAGAAAAAGGTTTGGTCAGATAATCATTGGCACCCGCTTGCAAACCCATCACCAAATCAGAAATTTGATTTTTTGCTGTCAACAGTAATACAGGTAATTCACTTGCTGGCCATTTTTCCCGAAGTTTTTGGGTGACTTCATAACCCGTCATACGCGGCATCATCACATCAAGCAGAATAGTATCAGGTTTTAGTCCCTTTTTTATAAGAGTTAAAGCTTCATGTCCAGAAGTTGCTTGGACAATATTATAATTTTTTAAGGATAAATAATTAGCAATCACCTGTAAATTGACGGGTTCATCGTCAACAATCAAAATGTTAAATAAGCCTAAAGCGGGATTTGATATAGGCAGTTCTATATCTTCTTGCACAAAAGCTTTATCAATTGTGGCTAATTGACGACGGCTTACAGACAATTGAGGTTTGGCTTTCTCTTCTGATATAGGCAAAGTAAAACTAAATTGTGATCCAATACCAATAGTAGATTCAAACCACACTTGTCCACCATGTAATTCCACGAGTTGTTTGGTAATCGCTAATCCTAAACCAGTGCCGCCGTAAATCCGCGCTGTTGAACCTTCTGCTTGTTCAAAAGCCTCAAAAATTCGACTACGTTTATCCTTTGCTATACCAATGCCAGTATCAGAAATAATAATAACTAATTCCTTATCAAGCACTTTTGCAGAGACTTTTATCGTACCAAGATCGGTAAATTTAATGGCATTACCAATTAAATTGTGAAGAATTTGTTGCACCCGATTTTCGTCTGCGTAAGCCGGTGGTAAATCTAATGGAATCGTATTAATGAGTTTTATTTCTTTATTATTTAGCAGAAATTGATTGAGGAGCAACACAATTTCCACCAAAGCATATATTTCGATTGGTTTTTTTTGTAATTGAATATCTTTTTGTTTTAACCTAGAAAAATCTAAGATATCATTCACGAGAGTTGCAAGACGTTGTCCACTGGCAACAACCATATTTAAATTTTTCAAAGTAGGTTGAGGTAATTTACCTGTAACCCCATCTATTAATGATTCGGCAATGCCAATAATGCCATTGAGAGGAGTCCGCAATTCATGAGAGGTATTGGCTAAAAATTCATCTTTGAGTTGATCAAGGTGTTGCAATTCTGCATTCTTAGCCTCTAATGCTTGTTGCACTTCAATTAATTCTGCAGTCTTCTTTTCTACTTCTTGGGCTAATAATTTTTCCTTATCACACATTTTTTGCCATCTGAGTTTTTCTAATTCTTCAGTAATGGTTTTTTCAGATTGATAGATATAAAATTCTACAGCAAGTTCATTATCCTCCGACAAAATTCTTTTTTCCTTTGCCCAACAATTTACGCCCATTGCATGTGAAAAAATACCAATAATTTTACCTTGTAAAAAAGGGCAACCCCATTGTTCTTCTTTTTTTTCTAGGTTGCGTTGCATACTGAGTTCCCAAGGATTTTTAATGATCACTTTGGCAATTTTATGTTCATAATTAAATTCAGGTAATTCAAAATGCCCCCAACCTGCCGCTGAAACAGCACAACCCCACGCTAAAAAACCATCAATAAAGTTATTTCCTAAATTTGTCACCATGGCGTAATAATCTTCATCAGTACCCTGACTAGAAGAGTAAGCAACCATAAGACGAAACATGTCGTAACCCACTTCTTTAGCCAGTGGGTGTAACATTTTTAATAACGAAGGATCATTCCAAAACAACGTGGATGGTAACCCAAAAAAACTTAAATGACCTTTTGATAAATCCCACGAAATTGGCACTTTATTAAGTTCAATGGAATAAATTTTATCGTCTCGCAATGGTGTATCCATAATTTGTCACCTGCCAATTTTTGTGATTATTAAAAATTTTAAAATTGGATAAAATATTTAAAATAAATTTCAACATTATAACTGATGTTACGCGCTGCATTTCCAAAAGTGAATATTGGAGTGCAAAATTTATTTTGCGAAGGCTTACACTCTAGTTGGCAAAATGAATTTTGCACTCCAGTTTGGAAGCTATAGCGTTTCCCGATTGGATAAAGTACAACCTTCCCTAAATCCCTTAATTAAAGAGGGGACTTGTACCTGACGCAATCGGGAAATGCTATATCTGCGTAACATCAGATTATAACTTTTCAAAATTAATTCTACAATATCCAAAAAATATTTTTACCTTATTGCAGTGTTTATTCGTGTGGTTCATAATATTTACTCACTCTTTAAAATGATTCAAATAATCAACGATGATAAATTTTCCCAATTATCAAATTATTAAGCAGATTTACGAAAGTAACAACTCCCTTGTTTATCAGGGAGTTAGAAATGAAGATAATCAATCGGTTATCCTTAAAGTCCTTAAAGAGGATTATCCAACGCCTGAGGAACTCACGCGCTACCGTCAGGAATATGACATTACCCGCCGCCTACTTGATGTAGAAGGTGTCATTAATGTTTATAGTCTTGAAAAACCTCAAAATCGGTTAGCCATAAGTTTAGAAGATTTTGGAGGATACTCCTTAAAAAATTGGTTAACAGAACGCACATTTACCCTAGATGAATTACTGACACTTTCTATTCAAGCCGCTGATATCTTAGGACAAATTCACCAAAAAAATATTATCCACAAAGATATTAATCCGGCTAATTTGGTTTTTAACTCCACCACTTCTGTATTAAAAGTCATCGACTTTGGGATTTCAAGTGTTTTACCCCGTGAAAATCCTACCCTCAAAAATCCTAACCAATTAGAGGGAACACTCGCCTACATTTCACCAGAGCAAACTGGGCGCATGAATCGGTTTATGGATTATCGCACAGATTTATACTCATTGGGAGTGACTCTTTACGAAATGCTAACGGGACAAGTGCCGTTTGAATCGCAAGATTCAATGGAATTAATCCATTGTCATATTGCAAAAACTCCCATATCTGCCTATGAAATCAATCCCGATATTCCTCCCATTTTATCAAACATCGTGATGAAATTGATGGCGAAAAATGTCGAGGATCGTTATCAATCAGCTTTAGGTTTAAAGGCGGATTTAGAAAAGTGTCAAGAAAACCTGTCAGGTTTTAAAAACCTGACAGGTTTAGAATTTGAATTAGCCCAAAACGATTTTTCAGGACAGTTTCAAATCCCCCAAAAACTTTATGGGCGCGAAACTGAAATCAATACGCTATTGCAATCCTTTGAACGTATTTCAAATCCCACTACCGAAGCCAAAGGGAGTGAGATGATATTAGTGGCGGGTTATTCGGGTGTCGGCAAAACGGCATTAGTGCATGAAGTCCACAAACCGATGACTGAAAAACGAGGGCATTTTGCCACCGGTAAATTTGATCAATATCAACGCAATATTCCCTATTCCGCGTTATCTGGTGCGTTTAACGAGTTTTGCAATTATCTTTTAACCGAATCCACGGACAAATTAAATGATTGGCGAGACAAAATCTTAAATGCCATCGGCAACAATGGACAAGTCCTTATTGATGTGATTCCTCAATTGGAATTAATTATCGGTAAACAACCGCCTATTACTCAAGTGGGTGCCACCGAAGCGCAAAATCGTTTCAATTTAGTTTTTCAAAACTTTTTCCGTACCATTAGCCAAAAAGAACATCCATTAGTGTTGTTTATTGATGACTTACAATGGGCTGATTTGCCTTCCTTAAATTTGTTAGAAAGATTGATGACGGATATCAATAACCAATATTTTCTTATTATTGGAGCTTATCGGGATAATGAAGTGGAGGCTGCCCATCCTTTAATGATGATGGTTAAAGAACTTACCGAAGCGAAAACCACTGTTCATACCATCCAGTTACAAAACCTTTTCCTGTCTGATGTAAACACATTAATTGCTGACACTTTAGATTGTGAAGTGGATTATGCTGATGTATTGACTCGTTCAGTTTATGAGAAAACGCAAGGCAACGCTTTTTTCACCAGAGAATTTTTGAAATCTCTGTATGCTCAAGAATTATTGGTTTTTGATTGGCAAAGTCAAAAATGGCAATGGGATGTCGAATCTATCAAAGCAAAGCAAATGACTTCTAACGTCGTGGCATTGATGGCTAACAAGATAACGCTATTGTCTCAAGAAACCCAAAACGTCTTGAGGTTAGCGGCTTGCATCGGTAATCAGTTTGATTTGAAAACTTTATCCCTGGTTTGTCAATATTCGCTAAGAAAAACGTTAGCTTTTCTCTGGTTAGCCATAGAAGAAGAGCTTGTCTTACCGTTGGATGATAATTATAAACAGTTGGAAATCACTGAGAATGAACAAAAAAGTGTGACAACGCGCTTTAAATTCCAACATGATCGTGTCCAACAAGCCGCTTATTCTTTAGTGGAAGAGGCACAAGCACAAACTGTTCATTTGCAAATAGGTCGTTTATTGTTAGCCCATGCTGACAATGTGGAAGACAACATTTTCGATATCACTAATCAATACAACGCGGGTATCTCATTAATTGATGATGACGCGGAAAAATTGAAGTTGATTGAATTGAACTTAATAGGGGGAAAGAAAGCCAAAGCCGCTTCTGCTTATAAACCCGCTTTTGACCACCTACAAACGGGTATTGAACTACTCGGCAAAGAGACTTGGCAACAACACTATGCCTTAACTTTACAATTGCACACCGAAATTGCAGAAGCCGCTTATCTTAATAGTGACTTTGAGGAGATGGAAAAATGGGGGCAGGTTGTTTTGCAACACGCTCAAACAGCCTTGGAAAAGGTCGCTATTTATGAAGCTCAAATCCAAGCTTATATTGCTCAAAATAATGCGTTAAAAGCATTGGAAAAAGCCTTTGAGATATTATCACTATTGGGAATCAACTTTCCTGAACAACCGTGTGACAGTGATATTCAAGACACTTTAGCAGAAACAACGGCTAATTTAAGTGGGCATTCCATAGAAACACTTTGTAATTTGCCTCAAATGACTGCTCCAGAAAAACTTGCCATTATGCAAATTCTTTCGACAGTCATGACAGCAGCCCTTATAGCAAACCCCGTGTTCTACCCGCTTATTATCTGTAAAATGGTTAATTTATCAATTAAACATGGTAACGGGTTGTATTCTGTTTTTGGGTATACGGCTTATGGATTCATTTTATGCCGAATAGACGACACTGAAACCGGTTTCCAATTTGGTAAGCTGTCTTTAACGCTATTAGAACAATTGAATGCAAAAGTATTAACTGCCAAAGTATTTGAAATGTTTGAATTTGCAATCAGACATTGGAAAGAGCATGTTAGAAATACCCTGAAACCTTGTTTGGAAGCATACCAAGTCGGTTTGGAAACGGGTGATATTATTTATGCCACTTATGCTACCTATGTCTATAGTTTTCATTCTTATTTTGTTGGTAAAGAACTGACACAACTTGAAGCGGAAATAATGACCTATCGTCATGTTTATGTTCAACTTAAACAAGATATGATGCGATATTGGAGTGATTCTTGTCATCAGGCTGTTTTAAATTTGCTAGGACAAACAGAAACAGATTTCCCTCCCTATTATTTAATTGGAGAAGTGTATGATGAAAGAACCCGGTTATCTTTTCATCAACAAGCCAATGACCATTTTGGTCTTTATAACTTTTATTTTCAAAAGCTTGTCTTATGTTGTCTCTTTCAAGCTTATCCTCAAGCCATCGAAGCCGCTTCTAAAGCGGAACAGTATATAGAAACATGGCGAGGAACATTACCTTTTGCTTTACTCCATTTCTATGATTCCTTGGCACGGCTAGGGATATATGTTGACTCCCAATCTGAAGAACAAAAAGCACTTTTTGATAGAGTGACTGCTAATCAAACCAAAATGGAAAGTTGGGCTAAACGTGCCCCCATGAACCATCTGCACAAATTTTATCTGGTTGAAGCAGAACGTTGTCGGGTATTAGGCAAAGATGGTGAAGCGAGAGAATACTACGACAAAGCGATTGAATTAGCCCAAGAAAATGAATATCTCAATGAAGAAGCACTCGCTTGTGAACTGGCTGGCAAGTTTTATTTGGCAAAAGGTAAATCAAAGGTTGCTCAAGTTTATTTGCGTGATGCTCATTATGCCTATCAACAATGGGGTGCTTTAGCGAAGGTTAAAGATTTAGAGGAAAAATACCCCCAGTTTTTCGCTAAAAAAGTGTCAATGCCGATTCAGGTAGATGCGACTCTATCCTCAGTGACACAATTAGGCTCATCAACTCAGTCAATTTCCAGTTTTTTAGATTTGAACAGTGTGATGAAAGCGGTTCAAGCGTTGTCGGAAGAAATTGTCTTAAGTAAACTGCTTGAGAAAATGATGCATATTGTTATTGAAAATGCGGGAGCTTCCGTTGGCTTTTTATTACTTCCTCAAAAAAAACAATGGGTTATCGAAGCAAAAGGGCATGTTGACAGCGATAAAGTTAAGTTATTGCAATCTACTTCTCTTGGAAATCAACCGATTGCAGAAACCATCATCCACTACGTTGCCAGAACAAAAGAGAATGTCGTTTTAAATAACGCCACTCAAGAAGGACAATTTACTCGTGATGCTCACATTATTTCACAACATCCTCAATCCATCTTATGTGCGCCACTTGTTAATCAGGGTAAGTTGACAGGCATTTTGTATTTAGAAAACAATTTGATAACGGGTGCATTTACGCAGGATCGTTTGCAAATCCTTCAAATAATTTCTTCTCAACTGGCGATTTCCATTGAAAACGCCGTGTTGTATCGGACCTTAGAACAGAAGGTGGAGGAACGCACAGCACAACTTGCTTCAGCCAACGAAGAAATTACGGAACTCAACGAGCAATTGAAATCAGAAAATATTCGTATGGGGGCTGAGTTAGAGGTATCGCGTCAATTGCAACAGATGTTATTGCCCAAAGAAAAAGAACTCACTCAAGTTGAGGGCTTAGACATAGCAGGCTTTATGGAACCAGCGGATGAAGTCGGTGGCGACTACTATGATGTGCTTCAACATGATGGGCGCGTTTTAATGGGTATCGGCGATGTAACAGGACATGGACTTGAAAGTGGTGCATTGGCAATTATGGTGCAATCGGCAGTACGCGCCCTACTTGCCAATGATGAAACCGATCCTGTTAGATTCTTAACCGCCTTGAATGAAGTTATCTATCTCAATGTAGGACGGATGGAGGCTGGGAAAAACTTGACACTGGCTTTAGTCAACTATCAAAACAGTGAACTTCGCTTAAGTGGACAACATGAAGAAATGATTGTGGTACGTTCTGGCGAATTGGAATTAATAGATACCGTCGACTTAGGTTTTCCGATAGGGCTAGACGACAACATTGCTGATTTCATATCCGAAGCTAAAGTGCCATTAAATCAGGGAGATGTGGTGGTACTTTACACCGATGGCATTACCGAAGCCGAAAACCTCGAAAAAGAACAATATGGATTAGAACGACTTTGTGAAGTTGTTAAACAAAACTGGCAACGCACTGCTGATGAAATCCGAAAAGCGGTGATTGATGACGTGAAGAAATTTATTGGAATACAAAAAGTGTTTGATGATATTACATTGTTGGTTTTGAAACGGAAGTAACCAACCTTAATAACAATTTTAACTACAAGGCAATACCTTAACCATGCCATAAAGTATTGTCATTTATTAATTCTATTTTATAGAATCCATCATTGTGCTAAAATTTATTCTGATTGTAACAGATTTTGGGGACACTACCCTAACCCCCGTACACGGGTGGAACCAAACATCATTCGACACTTTGCTTTAATTTTTCTATTTTGGGACTTCCTCCTGTGTACGGGGGGTTGTGTACGGGGGTTAGGGGGGTGTCCCCAAAATTCGTTATAATCAGAATTTATTTTATGAGTCTCTTGCAAAGTAAATTCTGAAGTTTTACAAGAGTCTTTAAAGATTGGGGAATTTTTCATTTCCAGTTTAAGGAGAAAAATGTTATGACAAGAATGACTAAAAAACTCACTTTTTTTGTAATTTGCTTAACCACTCTGATAATGACACAAGCCGTTTTTGCCCGGGGAGTGGATTTTGGTAAATCAGGTGATCCTATTCATTTAGTGGTTGGTTATCAGCCTTATTACACCGAATCATGGTCTGGAGTGGTGAATAATGGTAAACAATTATGGAAGAAATACCTACCCGCCGGTTCTACCGTTGAATTTCAAGTGGGTTTGCAGGGTTCAGTGATTGTCAGGGCAATGGCTCGGAAAAGACAACACATTGGTTATATGGGTGACATGCCAGCCATAGCCTCCACGTTTAGATATCTTAAACAACGTGGGGGCACAGACATCCGAATCGTTTCAGTATTGGGTACATCAAAGCAGCAATGCAATGTTTTTTTAGTGCGTAATGATGCGCCCCAATTTGCTAATGGACTCGAAGCCGTTAAATGGATGAATGGCAAGATTGTTGCCGCACCGCATGGCGCATGTACGGATCGCTTTGCGCGTTTAGCTTTTCCGAAGGCAGGGATTAAACCCAAACACTATATGAATCAGAATATCCAACTGATTACCAAAAATCTCAGTCGGGGCAAATTAGATGCCGCGGCAATATGGGAACCGACAGCCTCTAAGATTGTTAAAGAAGGTTTAGCTCGTCGTGCTGCGAGTGGTGAAGATTTCGATGCTTTGGATGGTGGGTTTATGGTCATGTTACATGATTTGATGGTTCAACGTCCTGATGTTTATGAAGCTTGGTTGCGAGCCGAACTTGACGCGCAACTTTTTATGGCAGATTCTACTAATGCTGATGAAATCATTACAATGGCAAAAGCACAGACAGAAAATATCAGCCAAGAAATTTTATGGCATTCTCTGTACGGCAATTATCCTGAAAATCAAGGGGGTGGTGACATTAAAATACAATTTGATTTTATTGTCACGGAACGGGTACAGAAATTATTAGATAATGCCACTCAGTTTCTTTATGGGCTTAGAAGAAAGCCAGCCGCAGCACCGACAATTAGGGAGGGTGGAGTGTCAGATGAAATGGCACGGAAAATCTTGAAAGAAAAAGGTTTAACCAGTCCGCTTGGTGTGATTAAAGCGCATTAATAATGAATACTCGGTGTTCAAAGCGCAGCCTTGTGAGACGGTTCACGGTTCATCGTTACGCTGTTGAGCATCGTTATAAAAAAATATTATGAAAATTAAATACCTATCGGCCAAATAAATGGCTAACCATCCTTTCTAATCCTTTTTTATAAGTAATCCTTGTCATTATTCAGACTAATGCGGTTTCTTTCGTTCCAATGCTTTTTCACTCTTATACGTTCAGAAAAATAATTTCCAAAAACCTGTCAGGTTTGATGCGTGAAATTATTTATCTACCTGAGTTCGATATATAAAGGTAATTTCATTGCTTTCCCTTTAAATGAACGATAAGGACTGTATTTTAGAAAGGATTCAAAGCGACAACAAGGATTATATTTTATGAGGGATTTAAAGGATTTTTTAAGAATGACTAGCCATTTTTTAGATTTAAAAATAATTTTAAATCAATCAGTTATATTATAAGCAAATTTTGTGCCTTTTTTTAAAAATAACGACAAAGATTGCCGGCACTGGTTCAGTTCTATCTCACT